>JAFQWE010000017.1 GCA_017407645.1 Clostridia bacterium
AATCAGCTAACGCTGATGAAATCTTCGGCTTTGCCTCAGATGAAATTAAATCCACCCACTCGCCGTCGAGGCGAATTTCATCCAACGAAGTTGGATTTCATTGTCGAAGACGATTTCACCCACCCGCAAGGGTGGATTTAGCTGAAAACGACAAGTTTCTCTCGAAACTTGTCGTTTTCTGGTGGAGACGAGGAGGATCGAACTCCCGACCTTACGGATGCGAACCGTACGCTCTCCCAGCTGAGCTACGCCCCCATATATCTGCCCTAGAGGGCAGAATGTTGTTAAATTAAGGTTCAGGTGTGTACGCAAGGCCTACACAAAGGGCAATAAACATAAATCCAACCAATGCACCGATTGCACCAAACACAATACCCATAGTTGCCCGTGATGTCTGGTCACCCTTCTTTTTAGAAATTACGCCCGTAATAATTGCGGCAATATCGGCTGCCCAACCAAAGAATGGGAAAAAGCCAATAATCAATGCAACTATACCAAGCACCAAAGATGCAAGGCTAAGCTCGTTCTTTTGTGTCACAGGTTGTATATAAGGCTGTTGATAATAGGGTTGTTGAGGCGGTACGGGTTGGTTGTATGTTGGTTGCTGTGGCGGATAATACTGCGGTTGAGGTTGCGGTGCCACAGGCTGAACAGGTTGTGGTGCAGTATATGTATACTGTGGCGGTTGAGGTTGCACGACAACCGGTTGGGGAGGCAATTCGGGGGTTACGTCCACACACTCTACCTCTTCCCTGTCTTCACCCCACCATTGCTCCATAGGCAGTTTTTCGGGTGGAGTTATAGGTTGCTCCATTGGGGGAGTTTCCTCTATTTCAGTTGTAACATTTAAATCTTCACACATAAAATACTCCTTAAATCACTTGCCGCAGTAGTGTTTACACACCTCTTTAAGAGTGCACTGCTCACATTTTGGCGTGCGGGCAACACACACTGCTCTGCCGTGAAGCACAACTCTGTGGCAAAAATCGTTAGATTCCTCGGGCGGCAAAAGTTCCTTTAGTTTAAGTTCAACTTTGTAGGGGTCTTTTGTATTGCACAAGCCAAGCAAATTGGTTATGCGAATTACATGGGTATCGGTTACGACGGCAGGCTTGCCGTATATATCTCCCACTATAAGATTGGCGGTTTTTCTGCCAACTCCTTGAAGTTTTATAAGTTCTTCAATAGTGTCGGGCACCTTTCCGCCAAAATCGTCGCGCAAGGATTTGCACATTTCTACAATATCCTTTGCCTTTGTCACGTACAGTCCGCAACTTTTTATATAAGGCTCAACCTCTTTAGGTGTGGCGTTGGCAAATTCATCCACCGACTTAAAACGCTCAAACAAGGCAGGAGTCACCTGATTAACCCTGTCATCCCTGCACTGTGCCGAAAGGCGTGTGGCAATAAGTAGTTCGTGAGGCGACGATGCCACAAGCTGACATACAGCGTGGGGGTATTCTGCTTTAAGCAGTTCTATGCACTTTTTTGCTCGCTCTTTTGCAGTCATTTTACACCCCATATAATTATGCATTTTGTGATTCCTATAATACATAAACATTTTACTATGTTTTGCGCCGATTGTCTATCTTTTTTTGCTGTTTTCGTCATAAAAATAAGCCGTGTTTTAAACACAGCTTATTTTTCAGGTAAAATATTACTTAAAATATATTCTTCTGCTTCGTTCGGTTCAACGCCAAGCACATAGGAAAATTCGTCAATCAAAAGACGCTGAGCATCCCTTAATGCGCGCTCATCAGTAATATGCAGTTTTTTGCCTGTGGCAGACAAAGCGCGACGACGGGTTAACAAGGTGCGAACTGAAAGCAAAATTTGACCTCTGTCACCGCTTTTGAGCACCTCGGCATAAATTCTGACCCTTTCGGCAGGGTTATTGCTCCACACCTCTGCATCGGCAGGCAGGTTTGAGATAATATTTTGAATCTCGCTTTTTGTAAGCACCTTGCGGACTCTTGAAAGCAAGACCTCATTATCGGTGGGCACAAAGACAGTTGAACCGCCCTGTGACACAGGAGTTAGGACGTAATATTGCTTAGTTTCGCGACCAAGCTTAACATCATCCACACCGTCAACACGGCAAACACCCGTTGTACCGTAAAACACAATATCATTTACACCGAACTTGAACATAAAGCACCTCAAAAAAACCAACGCAAAACAACGAACAAAAAAACAGTTTGCCAAACGGTTTAAACCTTTTGGCAAACTGCACGCTTGTGTAATTATTATAGCATTTTGTGTAGAATTTTGTAATGGGCAATTTTAACAATTTTAATTAAATTTTTTGTGCTATTAAAAGACATTTTACAAATCGACGGCATCAAGAGTGATTATTGCTTTAAAAAGGTCACCGTCAACCTGTATTTCAAAGTTGCCTCCGTGAAGTCGCACAAGGCTTTCGGCAATAGACAGACCCAATCCACTTCCGTCAGAATTGCGGGATTCATCCCCTCTTACAAAACGCTCCATAAGCTCGTCACCCGATATATTAAGCGGAGTCGCGGAAATATTTTTGAATATGATTTTTATCTTTTCATTATCCCTATCTGTTGAAACATACAGTCGGGTACCCTTTTGGGCATATTTGCAAGCATTGGAGTAAAGGTTATCAAGCACCCTCCACATAAGTCTGCCGTCAATGAGGGCGGTGCAATTTTCACCCTTGCAGTCATATACCGCCTCAATTTCTGCTGATGACAGTCTTTCAGCATACTCCCCTGCCGATTGGGATATAAGCAGATTTATATCGGTGGGCTCGGCTTCTATACGGACATTGCCCGTTGAGGCTTTTGAGGCTTCTACAAGGTCGTCAATCAATTTGCGAAGTCGTGCGGAGTGGCGCTGAATAACCTCTATATATTCCGCCCGTTGCTCATCGCTTTCGGCACCGCTTAACAGGTCGGCATAATTGACAATGGACGTAAGGGGAGTTTTGATATCGTGGGATACGTTGGTGATAAGCTCCGTCTTCATCCGCTCACTTTTAAGTTTTTCGGCGATAGCCTTGTTCATTCCGTCACTGATGCTGTTAAGGTTTTCTGCGTGAGTTTTGAAGGATGGAATTATCATTCCGCTTGTATCAATTTGATAGTCGGTATCACCCTCGGCTATACGCTTGCCGCCCTTTTGGAGCAGATTAAGATTTGCCATAAGGTATACGAATACAGGCACTGTAATTATCTTATAAATCACCCAAAGGTTTAGTACCTCGTCGGTATAATCGCTAACTCTGATTCCTATTGATTCAACAATAGTAAGGGCAATTAAAATTATAACGCCAGTCCATATAAACGACATATTTCGTGCCACCCGTTTTATTGCATACCACAGTTTTAAAAGAATAAGTTTTAAGAGCACTAATATGCGGTAAATGATAGTGTTGCGCCACCATCCCCCTGCCTTTGCACGAGCGGCAAAGGTAGCGGAAACCGATGTAAATGCCAATGCCAAGGGCGCCGTTGCTATCAGAATGCCTAAAACTTCGTCACTAAAATTAAATACTGCCGACAAAAGTGCCAATGCTCCTGCACCCAAAACAGCCACATACAAGTCAAAGGGGATTTTATCTATCCAATTAAGTGTAATACCCTCTTTTCCTCTTTTATGACCTGCGGCACACATAGTATAAACATAGGCAGTCACCGTCAGCACAAAAGAAATTGCGGCGATAGCAATTGCCCAATAACGCAGAGAATAAACAAGCCTGATTTGTTCCGCACGCTTATAATATATATCGTTAGCGTTCATATCCATACGTATACAAACGGTCATTTTAATGGGGATAAGTTGCTGCTCCTCATAGGTTATATTAAGGGTGCATTCATAATCTCCGTCACCGTCTGTATCCTCGTCCCCTGTGCCGTAATCAACCACATGATAGTCCTGTTGGCATTTTTGGATATATTTCCACCGTTCCGACGCCGTTTCAAAACTCAGCACCTCGGTCACAGGCAAACTTGTAGATATATTGCAGTTGCTGTAAAAAATTCGCTTGCTGATATACTCCTCTTCATAACTTGAAAGGGTTGGATAGCCCTCGCTTTCAACGGTAAAAAAGAGGTTGGTGTTTTCACTGCTGAACATATCTTTAAAGTTTTTAACACTGCTCTCATCACCGTTTACAACGGCTTTGTAATACTCTTTTATGTTGTCAATATCGCTTTGTATCAAACCGTCTGCAGTTTCAACGTAAAACTGCTTAAAATTAAGAGTATAAGCGCCGTTTACAGCAAACATAACTGTGCCCACAATACTTAAAACGCACAAAAGGGACATTATGCAAACTGTAATTACTGCAGTTATTTTAAGCCACAGACTATCTTTTAATTTTTTCATATCTGTCCCCCTCTATCTTATATCCCTTGCCCCAGACTACTCGCAGATAACGGGGCTCGGCAGGATTGATTTCTATTTTTTCGCGGATGTGGCGGATGTGAACTGCTACGGCATTTTCGGCGCCGTAAGGCTCCTCGCCCCAAACGGTACGGTATATCTGCTTGGGTGAGTAAACCTTGTTAGGATTGGTAATTAGCAAATGCAAAACGTCATATTCACGAGGAGTCAGGGTTACCTCCTCACCGTCAACCGTCACTCGCTTTGCGCCGTCGTCAATTTCTATCCCCCCAAGGCGCACAATATCGGGAGCAATCTCACCGCCCCCAAGACACATATATCGGCGCAGTTGAGAGCGCACACGGGCTAAAACCTCGGCAGGATTGAAGGGCTTTACAATATAATCATCGGCACCAAGGTCAAGACCAAGCACCTTATCTGTATCCTGCGATTTTGCGGTCAAAAATATGACGGGAATATTATGCTCCTCACGAAGTGTTTTAAGAGCAGTCATTCCATCCATAACGGGCATCATTATATCAAGAAGCACCAAATGAACGTCATTTTTTCTGACAGTGTCAAGCATTTCTGCCCCATTGTTTGCCGTTAATATATTATAATCCTCACTTGAGAGATATATTTTAAGTGCACTTACTATGTCTTTTTCATCGTCGCATACAAGAACGTTATACATAATACCACTCCTTTCAAATCATATTTTACTATTTGTTCTTTTAAGTTACAAGTGCTGCGCCATTAAGATTTTATTAAGATTGCATATTTTTCTTTATTATTGCAAAAACTGATAAAAAACAAGGAGTGATTTTATGTGGAAGCCAAACTCCGTAGAAGACGGAAAAACACCAAAAAACGAGAACCTTGATGACAGTTTTGCTCAGGCTACAAAATTCGGCACCTATGAAATTCAACCTACCAACGACACCGACAATTTTTATCCTGCAATCAGTCAGGGGTTAAGCAAAAAGGATGCCAAAAAGATTAAAAAAGAACAAAATTTGTGGGAAGACAGAAAAATTGATGCCGATGACAGTTAATCATCGGCATATTTTATCTTTAAAATATTTAGTTATTCTGTCACCGCAGTAAACAATTACGAAAAGCACACAAGACACTCCAAGACCTGCCCAAACGTCAATAATCGAGTGTTGCTTAATCATTACCGTCGACATACATACCGCCACTGATGATACCAACCAAACAGAGCGCCACAAATACTTATTACCAAGGGGATTACGCCACGCGGCAAAGAAGGCTGCCATTTGTCCGATTACGTGAAGAGAGGGACAGACGTTTGTGTTGGTATCGGTGCGATACAAATCTGCAACCATTTGAGTAAAAACATTGTCGTTTGCAAAGCTTTCGGGTCGCAGAAGCTGTTGAGTCGGATAGATAAGATAAAATATTACCGTACTGCCGTAGCCCAAAATTACAAACCACATATAACGCTTGAATTCGGGCACGTTTTTGAGTGCTAATATTACAAGCATTGACACTATAAAGACATACCACAAATAGTAAGGGATAATAAAATATTCGCAAAAGGGTATCACGTCATCAAGGGGTGAGTAAACCGTGTGAAATTTAAGTGGCAAAACTCTTTCTTCAAGGCAGAAAAGGAAAAACTGCAAGGGCCAGAATAACAGCATAAGCAAATGATTGTATTCCTTTGAGAAAAGGGTTTTTATATTTAACTTTTTGTAGTTGTACAATTCATCATCTCCATTTTTCGACAAAATGAATTGTAACATATATTACTGTTATAATCAAGCCGCTTAATAATATTTTAAGAATTACACTTTCAGATAAAAAAACGAGTAAAACTCGGTTTTTTATCACTTAATTTTAATATGTGGGGGTAATTCACCGTCTAAAAAGGCGATGCTGCGCTCGATTGCGTCCTTGGAGTTGCCCCAATCGGCATCCTCCCCGTTGTTGCGGTAGTCAAACATATCGCAAAAATGACGAACGTCTGTGCCAAGTTCTTTAAGATAATCAAAGGTGATTTTGCGGGCGTCCTCGCAAAGCTCCTTTGCCTTGTCTTTGTTCATATAGTCGGGGATATTGCTTACAAGCATTGAGTAGTGAGGCAGGCAAAACTCTGTCTGCTGCTTAAAGAGCTGGCGAAAGCTCTTATCCTTGTCATAGGTGCGATAGATGGTATCAAGCATATGCTCCATACCAAAATTCATTTTGTCGCACACAAAACAAGTATGCTCCATACGGACGGCTTTATATGCGGATTTTTTGGATGAGGGCTTGAAAAACTTGCCCTCGCCGAATATATCCTTTTGCAGTTCTAATATATGACTGTCTAGCATTAGCGCAAGGGACAGGCGGTTGCCCGATTTGCACATTTCACCGTAATGCTCTTTGCAAAAGCCCATCTCGTTTGTGCGGATTCTGATGTCGGGCTCCATCATTGCGGCGCCCATTATAAAGTCGATTACCCGTTTTTGTGCAATGGCTCGCATTCGGCACAAGGGACACCCGTCAAGTGGCTCAAAGCCCTCACTGACCGGTATAGTACAAATATCTTCGCGCATAGTTAAATCCTCCGAACAGATTTTTACAGTTGAATTTTACCATAAATCGTTTATAATGGCAATGGTGAGATATTATGAATAATAATTACAGTATTGATATAAAATACACAAATTCAGGTGTGGTTTTGAAAAATGCCGCCAATTTTTCTTTGTCTGACACCCTTGACTGCGGTCAGGCTTTTCGTTGGTACGAAAAAGAGGGTAAATGGTACGGCGTTGCTCACGGCAAGCGGCTTTGCCTTTTTAACGAGGGCAGTGACGTTGTTATTGAGGGTGCAAGCAAAGAGGATTTTGACGCTGTCTGGCGTGAATATTTTGACCTTGACCGTGATTACGGCGCCGTAATTGAGGCGGTAAAGGCGGATAAGCGGCTTAATAAAATTTGTGCTCTTACAGGGGGGATCCGTCTGCTTAGGCAAGACCCGTGGGAAGCCTTATGTTCATTTATTATTTCGCAAAACAACAACATTCCCCGCATAAAAGGAATTGTTGAAAGGCTTTGTCAGACCTTTGGTGAGGATTTGGGCGACGGTGCCTATTCATTCCCCTCAGCAGAGCGTATTGCAACTTTGACAGTGGAGGATTTGGCACCTCTAAGAGCAGGCTTCAGGGCAAAATACATACTTGATGCCGCAAAAAAAGTGGCAGATGGCAGTGTGCCCATTTATGATTTGCACAAAATGGATGCCGAAAGTGCCGCAACCTGCCTTATGACCATTTCAGGCGTTGGACCAAAGGTTGCCGCCTGCGCTCTGCTTTTTGGGTGCGGTCACATTGAATGCTTCCCCGTTGACGTGTGGATTAAGCGTGCAATGGAGGTTATGTTTAGTGACGGGTTGCCGTCCTACGCCTTGCCATATGCGGGAATTGTGCAGCAGTATATTTTCCACTACGCTCGACTTACGGGACTTGACGCCGACAAAATGGGTGATATATAAAAAGAACGCTCCGCGGAGCGTTCTTTTTTAATCGTTAGGTATTGCTTTTGCCAAGCTTGCATTGGTGTATCGGGGGTCATCAGTAACCTCTTTGATAACCGAAATAAAGGGCGGAATTTCAAAAGGCTCGTCAGCACTTAAAAGTTCAATTTCAAGCACTGCCTTATCCTGCCAAAAAGGAAAAACATCAATCTCGAAATACTTTTCGCGCCACACTACAAGGTGGCGTGTTTTTATTATGGGCTGACGCTCTTTATCGGCATACTGACAAAGGCAGTCGTATTCTTCCTTTGAAAGACGGCTTTCAATTTCTACACGCTCGGTATCGGTTATTTTGCGCTTTTCTGTTTTTATGTAAACTGCATCTTCGCCAATTCCACGTTTTCTGACTCGGCATTTACTTCCGTCAGGCATATTAAGATAAACCTGTGTTATGTCAACCTTGTTATGCAGCTCCACACCCGAAAAATCGGGATATTCAATAAGGAATTTCCGCTCTATCTCTTTGCGGGTCGGAATACCAAGGTAGCCCTTAATCTCATTAAGCAGGTGGTTTAACTTTTGCTCAAAATTGCCCGAATTACCTATTACTCGCAGATGAGGATGCCCCACCCAACAAGAAAGAGTTTTACGGTCAAGTGCAATTGCCTGCTCAGGTGTTTCGGTGCGCACCTTGTTGTTTTTGAGGGTGTAATACTCCTCTGCCCCGTCGGCTGCAGTAGTCATATGAAAGACGGCGCCGTAGCGGTCTCGGGCGGCAATCGGGGTGGTGCCGTGATTTTTGAGGGCAGACTCAAACAAATCCCACTGGGCGTAGGCAAGGCAATCGTTAATGCCGCGGTCAAAAATTATAACGGTTGGTTTATCGTCAGGCATAATCTCGGCGGCATTGAAAAAGAGATTGTGTTTAAAAAGCATATATTTGGTGTTGATATGCTGATAGTCGGCATACTCCTTCATACCGGAGGGAGTTATTCCGCTTTGCATAAGGTCGGTTGCCGTCTCGCCCACTGTGAGTACACGCCAACCGCACTTTTCAAGCTCTTCTTTAAGAAATGGCAAGGCACTGCTTTTGCCACCGCACGGCCCACCTGTTAAAACTATACTTTCGGTCATAGCACACCTCTTAATCATCTCATAATAAAGGAAGATACACCACTGTCTATTTTCTTTGATTTGCCACTTGAATAAATGCACAAATCACCCACTTGTTTTTCTTTGTCATAATTATTTATGTAAACCAAGTCGTTGCCAATATTTCTTACCTTATCATAGCTAACCTTTTCTGCTATGGTTTCTAACTTGCCGTCTATATACAACTTAAGAGTAGCGGTATAGCCTTCGTGGTCATAATCGGTTAAGAAATACATTTGCTCGTTGCCATTATTGTCGGTATAAGTTGTATATCCAAGCACATTGTCCGCAATTTTTTTGCCATCTACATACATCTCACCCGAATTTGACTTAAAGTTTTGAATATAAACAATAGAATCGTTAAGCATTGCTCTGTGAAAAACATTCTTTATTTCTGTTAATTCTTCATCAGCAACTCCATTTGTAAGCTTTGCCTTGTATATAACGCCGCCACCCGCAGCATTTTTACCATCGTTATAATAAACTGCGTCGTCGGTAAGCGCATAAAAGGATTTATTTGTTTTTGACAGTACCGAAGTCTTCCCGTTGCTGGTTACAGAGATATTATCAAAACAGTTATAAATTGATTTTATATGCTCATCTATTATTTGAGTTTTTGTTGCCTTTGATAAAGGCATTTTTTCAATAGGTGCGGTTTTATATTGTTTAAAGACCAAGGTAGCCTTATTATCTTTAACTCTTTTTCCGACAATGCCAACATTGGTGGCTATCTTTTTAGACTGTTTTCCGTCGCAGTGCCACAACGAATGAACACTTACGGCAACACGGCCGTCACTTTGCTTAAAGCTTTCAAGCTTCTGCTCACCCTCTTCGCCTAAATCGTTAACTAAATAATCGGTATAATTGTAATATGTATAGCTTTCGGAGCTTAAATAATATAACTCATCGGTTTCTTGAAAATACATCATATCCATAGGACCGGCAACGTTGCTACCAACCTGAACAACGTCCTTTCCATTGGTGCAGAAATAAAGCCTTAATCCTCTTTCATCGGTAGTGCCTACCTCTCTGGTAGGAATGTTGGTTATAAAGTATATTGCGTCAAGATTGTCGTCACTGCGGGTTGAGAAGTCTATACCGGACTGAAAAAGCTCTTTACCCAGCGATGAAAGACCGCTTGATTTATCATATAAACAAAGCTCGTTTTCGGTCGTAACATATAGAATTCGATTGCCGTCTTTGGATATTTTATAAGATTCAACACCCTTACGAAGCATGGTTGATTGACTGCCGTCAAATTTATGAAGGTAGCCATCTTTATCCAAATAGGCCGCTGTTTTTCCGTCATTGGAAATTTGATATGATAAAACTGAATCACACACTTTTACGGGAGTACTGCCATTGTTTTTGCAGTACAGAGGATAGCAGCTTCCTGTCATAAATTCTTCAGGATAATAAATAATATTACCGTCTTCACTTGTTTGAATTGTGTTTTTATAGTCGCTTGCATTGGGTTGTTTGCCACTTTCATCATAGAAATCATGAAATAATTGTTGGCTTATTATATTGCCATTATAATACAGCTCCTTGTCCTTAATATAGGCTACGCTTGAACTTGAACTGCCACTGCAACCGGTGAGCATAAGCATAGATAAGACCAAAGTCATAGCAAACATTTTAACAATAATTGACGATAGTTTTTTCATAGTTTTGCCTCCAATTAGATTTGCTACATATATAATAACACAAAATATTCACAGTGCAATACGTGGACTTGCAAGTTGAGATTTGTCCCAAGCATAGATTTACCGGATGGAGTTATTCCGCTTTGCATAAGGTCGGTTGCCGTCTCGCCCACTGTGAGTACACGCCAACCGCACTTTTCAAGCTCTTCTTTAAGAAATGGCAAGGCACTGCTTTTGCCACCGCACGACCCACCTGTTAAAACTATACTTTCGGTCATAGCACACCTCTTAATCATCTTATAATATAGGAAGATACACCACTGTCAATCTTTTTTAATTTGCCCTTTGAATATATACACAGGTCAAAAGTTGAAGTTTCTTTGTTGTAGTTATTTAATAAAACAAGGTCGTTATCTATATTTCTTACTCTATCATATCTAACCTTTTCTGCTATGGTTTCGAACTCGCCGTCTACGTATAACTTAAGAGTAGAAGAATAGTCTTCTTTATTATAATCGGTAAAGCAGCACAGATACTCGACACCCTCATCATCGGTATAAACAGTAAAAGTGTGCACATTGCTCGCGATTTTTTTGTCATCTACATACAAATCACCTGCTTTGGATTTATAAACTATGGAATTTTTAAAGGTATTATATCTTGCGCTGACATCTTTAATTATTATCAGTTTGTCATCGGCAACGCCGTTTTTAATATTGGATTTGTATAGGTTACTATCAGGATAACCGTATTTTTCACCTGTAAAATAAATAGCTTCATCGGTAATGCCTACCAAAATTTTATTGGTTTTTGAAGTCACAATGGTTTTGCCACCAGAGATTATGGATAATTTAACAAAGCTGTTAAAGTAGGATTTTACGTGTTCAATAACATCATTTTCTTTATCTGCTTTGGATAGCGGAAGCTCTTTTACAGGTTGTTTTTCATATTGTCTGTATGCAACATATTTCTTTCCGTTTTGATAGAATGTTCCGGCGGTATCAATATGGGATGCAATTTTCTTTGACTGCTTACCGTCATAATACCACAAAGATTTATGCAAAATGGTAACATCATCATTTCTATAAGAATTTAATTTTTCTTCTCCCTCTTGCCCCATATCATTTACAAGGCAATCGGCATACTTATAGTATTCCTTACCGTCTGTGGCGACATAGTAAACCTCGCTTGTGTCAAAAGTATGCAAATCCATAACAGAAGATACGTTTTTGCCTATCTGCTTGGCAGTTTTTCCGTCTTTGCAAGCAAAAAGCGAAAAACCATATTCTGTTTTAGAGACATCGTCCGTTTTAGGCTTAGACTTAAGGAAGAAAACGGTATTTAAGTTTTCATCACAGCGAATTGCCAAAGAATAACTATTGTGAAACATATAACTGTCTATAAGATTTGCCTTTTTGCCCCAATCCTTAATGTAAAGCTTATAGTCCTTGGTAACGTAGAGCAGACGGCTTCCGTCCTTTGCAAAGACATAATACACAACCTTATCGGCAATTTTTTCCGAATTGTTTAAATCGTGAACATACAAGGCTTCATCACGAGTTCGGTATGCTACCCTATCGCCCTTATCAGATACGTAATAGGTTGTGACCTTTTCAGCCACTGCTTTAGGTGAGCCGTTACCAGCACGGCAGAACAGCGAAAAGGCACCATGTTCTATGTATTTTTCGGGATAAAAAATCCTTTTTCCGTCTGCACTCAGCTTAACGACATTGTAAAGAATCTCAGCAGCTATAGAATCATCTTTAGCGTAAATGTCATCCAAAAACTGCTCAGAGATTTTGTTGCCGTCTAAGTACACTTCGTTATCCTTAATATAGGCGACGCTTGAACTTGAACTGCCACTGCAGCCGGTGAGCATAAGCATAGATAAGACCAAAGTCATAGCAAACATTTTAACAATAATTGACGATAGTTTTTTCATAGTTTTGCCTCCAATTAGATTTGCTACATATATAATAGCACAAAAATATTCACGGTGCAATACGTGGACTTGCAAGTTGAGATTTGTCCCAAGCATAGATTTAAGGGAAAGGGGTTAATTTTATGCTTGAGTTACTTTCAGCGCTTGAACATTTAAGGATCGTAGCACTCTTTAATGGACGACCGCCTCACAAAAAATGTGAGGCGGTCAACTTGTTTCAGACTACTTTTTCTGTTCAGCTTTAATCTGTTCTTTTGTATCTTTTATAATC
>JAFQWE010000018.1 GCA_017407645.1 Clostridia bacterium
TGGTGATATATCTTGGTTTACTCGAAAGTTTCTTTCCGAAACCGATATGACACCATCCGCTTTCAGAAGCAAATACAGTAAAAGGCTTGTAATTTAAATTTTGAAAACCTGTTTTCTTACCAGTATAAATCTCCCCCGTTTACAGATACTAACAATACAAATTTGTAAAGCAAGGAGTTTTTATATATGAAAGCAACTGGAATTGTGAGAAGAATAGAGGAATGAGGTATAATAGGGCAAACCGCCTGAAAAGAGCATAAATACGGGGTTTAAAGGCGGTTTGCCCTATTGAACACAAGGGTGTAAAAACTAGGTTTTCGGTGGTTTTTATACATAGCAAAAGCGAGGTGAAATCCACCTCGCTTTTATCTTAAATAAATATTACTACAAATGTGCCAAAAACTAAAAATATTATCCCAAAAATCAAAACGAAAATAGTGCTTATAGGAAAACACCTTTTGTCCACACAGTGATTCGGATTTTCTGGGTTAATAAATATATCGTATGTGTTATTGATTACAAAAAGTTTATTGAATTTTCTTTTGCGATAAGACGAGAAACTATACATCAATATTGGTTCCCCGTTGTAATTGTATGAAAATTGTGGCGCATAGTATTGACCTTTGCCTCTTATTTCAAATGAAACACATTTTGCAGATACAATAAGAGTACACTTTTTGTACCTAACAAAATGCTCAATGGAAGTGGCAGTCATAGATAAGCTAATTGGAAATAAAAATGCAGAAACGATTAGTTTTTCTGAATTCAGAAACATTCCTGTTGCCATTAAAGTAGGAATCAAAAACCAAATAATTGCAGAAACCATAAAATACGGATTTTTATTCTTTTCTTTAATATGAATGTAAACATATATTAGGCTCACTATCAAGCCTACAATTGAGAGAAATATGAAAAATGGATATACTTGTTGCAATAGTTTCACCACCTTTAGTTTATTATAGCATATTTCATTTTAAAAGTAAATTGTTGCAGTATAAATCTCCTCAAAATACAGATAATAACAACACAATTTGTAAATTAAGGAGAAATGGATATATGAAAGCAACTGGAATTGTTAGAAGAATCGACGATTTGGGGAGAGTTGTGATTCCGAAAGAAATTCGTCGCACTATGAGGATTCGAGAGGGAGACCCGTTGGAGATTTACACTGACACTGATGGGGAGGTTATTTTCAAAAAGTACTCCCCTATTGGTGAAATGTCGTCTTTTGCCGCTCAGTACGCCGAAGTTCTTACAAAAGGCACTGACATTCCCGTAATCATTTGTGACCGCGACCACTGCATTGCGGCGGCAGGCATCTCTAAAAAAGAGGTGCTTGAGCGCAGAGTCACCTCTGAGCTTGAAGACATCACCGACTCACGCCGTCACTATATTCGCGCCTCTGCCAACGGAAGTCAGGTGCTTCCTCTTGAGGGCGTACCCTATGCCGCAGGCATCGTTTATCCCATTATCAGCGCAGGTGACGTATGCGGCAGTGTTATATTCGTTGCCATGGATGACTCTTACGTCCCCAACGACAACGATTTGCGATTGGCTCAGATTGCGGCAGGCTTTTTGGGCAAACAAATGGAAGAATAAAAATTACTAAAAAAGGCTTGCATTATACCAACTGTTATGGTATAATCCCTTTAGTAGCATTATTTTGTATGGAAAGAGTGGGGCGACCCGCTCTTTCAGTTTTGTTGGGGCACATTTTCCCCATACCATTAAAAAGGCAGGTTGAATTATGGCACAAAACAAAAAAGGCAACACTGAGTCAGTGGTGCGCTCGTTAGTTGAGCCTGTTGCAGAGCAGCTTGGTCTTAAACTTTGGGACGTGCGCTTTGTTAAAGAAGGCACCGAGCACTATCTTCGCATCACTATCGACAAGGAAGAGGGCATTCTTATTGAGGATTGCGAGCGTATGAGCCGCGCAATCGACCCCATCATTGATGAGGCTGACCCCATTGACTGCTCTTATTTTCTTGAGGTTTCTTCCCCAGGTCTTGGAAGGCCCCTCACCCGTGACGAGCATTTTGCCGCTATGATGGGGCAAGAGGTTAAAATCCATCTTATACGCCCATTTGAAAATCAGCGTGATTTTGTTGGCACCCTTACCGCATACGACGGCTCGGTTACCATTGATACCGATGGCGGTCCGCTGACCTTTGCAAAGGCAGATATATCTTCTGTTAAGTTAAATGACGATGCAGACCTATTCTGACATCTGAAATAGTTTTAAACATATTCATATAAAGAAGGGAACGATTAAAAAAATGAACAACATTGAATTTTTTGAAGCGCTTAAGGCTATGGAGCGTGAAAAAGGCATTGATGCCGAGTACTTAGCCGAAAAAATTGCCGCCGCTATTGTGGTTACCGTTAAAAAGGATTACGGCGGTGAAGACGTTGTTTCTTGCAACATTGACGTTGACACTGCTTTGTTTGAAGTGGTTGTTCGCAAAAACGTTGTTGCAGAGGTTGAAAACATCTATACCGATATCTTGCTTGACGAGGCAAAGAAGTATGACAAAAAGGCTACTGTTGGCGGCGTAGTTGAAATCAAGCTTGACACTATGCAGTTTGGCAGAATTGCCGCTCAGACTGCAAAGCACGTTATCCGTCAGGGCATCCGCGATGCAGAGCGTGACCGCACCCGCAGTGAGTTCCAGAGCAAAAATCAGGAGCTTGTTTCTGCAAAGGTTCTTCGCGTTGACCCCGAAACAGGCAACGTTGTGCTTGAAATTGCAAATTCTGAGGCTACCTTGCCTAAGGCAGAGCAAATCCCCGACGAAGTTATCTATGAGGGTGACACCATCAAGGTTTTCATCGTTGACGTTCGTGAAACCGAAAAAGGTCCCCGTGTTCGTATAAGCCGTACCCATTCAGGTATGGTACGCCGCCTCTTTGAGCAAGAGGTTCCCGAAATCTTTGACGGCACCATTGAGGTTAAGAGCATTGCCCGTGAGGCAGGCAGCCGCACCAAGATTGCCGTTTACAGCAAAGACGAAAACGTTGATGCCGTTGGTTCTTGCATCGGTCAAAAGGGTGCCCGTATTGCTCAGATTCTTGACACCCTTGGCGGTGAGAAAATCGACATTGTTAAGTGGAGTGACCAGCCCGAAGAATTTATTCGTGAGGCTCTCTCCCCTGCTAAAGTTCTTGCCGTTGACGTTGACGAAAACGGCGAAAAGGCTTGCAAGGCTACTGTGCCCGACGGTCAGCTTTCATTGGCTATCGGTAACAAAGGTCAGAACGTTCGCCTTGCCGCAAAGCTTACAGGCTGGAAAATTGATATTCGCCCCGAAAGCGGATTTTACGGTGAATAAGAAGGGTTGTTGATTTAGTTGAAGGAACGAAAGATACCTATGCGTATGTGCAACGGTTGCGGTGAAATGGTGGCTAAAAACCAACTTATCCGCATTGTGCGTGATACCGAGGGCGAGCTTTCATTGGACCTTACAGGCAAAAAGAACGGTCGCGGCGCATATCTTTGCCGCAACGTCGAGTGTCTTAAAAAAGCGCGCAAAAACCATCGTATTGACCGCTCCTTACAAATGCAAATCCCTGACGAGATTTACGACCGTTTGGAAAAGGAGTTTGCCTGTGAATGATAAAGCCGCATCTTTGTTAGGTATGGCGCGCCGTGCAGGCAAGCTGGAAGCAGGCTTTGAGCGTTGCGCCACCGCCGTTAAGTCAGGCAAGGCAAAGCTGGTTATAGTCTGCGCCGATATTTCGGATAAAACAAAAAAAGAGATGAATTTTTTGTGCACAAAACATAATGTGCCACTAACTCAAATCCCGTTTACCTTATCTCAATTATCAGCCGCCATCGGCTTTAAAGCAGGCATTTGCGCTGTGTGTGAACAGGGCTTTGCCAATCGGCTGACAGAATACTTTGGAGGATGATTGACCTATGATGATTAAATACAGAGTTCACGAGGTTGCTAAGGACTTCGACGTTCAAAGCAAAGAGATTGTGAACATTCTTAAAAATTATTTTGAAGAGCCTAAAAAGACTCAGTCCCCTCTTGAAGAAAATGAGTTGGACATTGTCTTTGAGGTTATGACTCAAAGCAATCAGGTTGAGAGCTTTGACCGTTATTTTGAACTTGGTGAGGCTGCCCGTCTTGAGCGCAAAGCTGCCGCAGAAAAGGCAAAGGCAGACAGAGAGGCAGAGCAAGCAAGAATTGCCGCCGAGCTTAAAGCCGCAGCCGCAGCAGCTGCTGCAGCCGCTGCAAAGCCTGCTGCTCCTAAATCAGAGCCTAAGGCAGAAAAGCCTGTGCAAAAGACTGATAAGCCTGCTCAAAAAACCGACAAGGCTCCTGCCAAAAAGGCAGAGGCTTCTTCTGCTTCTGCAGTTAATGTTCCCGTTGCACCTCCTCCCAAGAAGGAAAAAGGTCCCAGTGTGCAACCCCAACGCGGTCCCCACAAGGCTATTCACGTTGACACCCGTGCCAACAACATTGACCTTGACCGCTACAACGATAAGTATGAATCTATCGCTTCTGAGCGTGGTGTAAACACCGCCACCTCAAGCAAGCGTCAGCAGATTAAAAAGCGTCCCCAACAGAATATGAAAAAAGGTCCCAAGCGTGAAACTGAGGCAGATAAACTGCGCAAGTTAGAGCTTGAGCGCATTAAGAAGATGCCTATTGAAATCACCGTTGGTGACACCATCACTGTTGGCGACCTTGCCGCAAAAATGAAAAAGACCGCCGCAGAGGTTATCAAGGAGCTTATGAAACTTGGTGTTATGGCGGCAGTTACTCAGGAAATTGACTACGATACCGCAGAAATCGTTGCAACCGAAATGGGTGCAAAGGTTGAGCGTGAGGTTGTTGTTACTATCGAGGAGCGCATTATTGACGACACCGAAGATAACGATACCAACCTTAAGCCTCGCGATCCTGTTGTATGCGTTATGGGTCACGTTGACCACGGTAAAACCTCTATTCTTGACGCTATCCGTAACAAAAACGTTGCCGCAGGTGAGGCAGGCGGTATTACTCAGCACATCGGTGCTTACCGCGTAAATCTTAACGGCCGCAACATCACCTTCCTTGACACCCCCGGTCACGAAGCATTTACCGCTATGCGTGAGCGCGGTGCAAGAGCAACTGACCTTGCTATTCTTGTTGTTGCCGCTGATGACGGTATTATGCCACAGACTATTGAGGCTATTAACCACGCAAAAGCCGCTAAAATCGAGATTATCGTTGCTATAAATAAGATGGATAAGCCGGGTGCTAATCCCGACCGCATTATGCAACAGCTTACCGAGCATGAGCTTGTGCCTGAGGCTTGGGGCGGCGACATCATCTGTGTGCCCGTTTCTGCAAAGACTCACGAGGGTATTGATAACCTGCTTGAAAACGTTCTGCTTGTTTCAGACGTGCTTGAGCTTAAGGCTAACCCCGACAGACGCGCAGGCGGTACTGTTATTGAAGCCCGTCTTGACAAGGGTCGCGGCCCTGTTGCTACACTTCTTGTTCAGCGCGGCACTCTTAAAATCGGTGATATTGTTGTGGCAGGCACCTCTGTTGGTCGTATCCGTGCAATGAGCAACGAAAACGGTCGCAAGCTTAAAGAGGCAGGCCCCTCTATCCCTGTTGAGATTACCGGTCTTGACACTGCTCCCAGTGCAGGTGATACTTTTGACGCTGTTTCTGACGAGCGTTTGGCAAGAGAATTGGTTGAACAGCGTAAACACACCGCTAAGGAAGAGTTGTGGGGCGCCGCACAGAAGGTTACCCTTGACAACCTCTTTAGTCAGATGCAGTCTAACGAGCTTAAAGAACTTAACGTTATTGTTAAGGCAGACGTTCAGGGCTCTGTTGAGGCAGTTCGTCAGTCAATCGTTAAGCTTTCCAACGAGGAAGTTCGCGTAAACGTTATCCACGGTGCAGTTGGTGCTGTTAACGAGTCTGACGTTATGCTTGCTCACACCTCTAACGCTATTATCGTTGGCTTTAACGTTCGTCCCGAAACGGGCGCCCGTGACAATGCAGAGCGTGACGGCGTTGAAATTCGTCTTTACAGAGTTATTTATGACGCTATTGAAGAACTTGAAGCCGCCATCAAGGGTATGCTTGCTCCTAAGACCCGTGAGGTTGAGCTTGGCCGTGCCGAAGTTCGTCAGGTATACAAGATTTCTAACGTTGGTACCATTTCGGGTAGTTACGTTCTTGAGGGTAAAATTGCCCGTGCAAGCCTTATCCGTGTTGTTCGTGACGGTATCATTATTGCCGATGACCAGCTTTCATCCTTGCGCCGCTTCAAAGACGACGTTAAAGAAGTTGCTCAGGGTTATGAGTGCGGTATAGGTCTTGAGAAATTTAACGACCTCAAGGTAGGCGACATTTTTGAGTCCTACATTATTGAGGAGTACAGAGAGGACTAATACAGATGGCAGGTTTTAGAATAGACCGACTTTCATCCGATATTCAGTTTCAGTTGTCGGATATTGTCAGAAATTTAAAAGACCCCCGAGTTTCTGCCGCTATGCCCACTGTTATGCGTGTTGACGTGACCAACGACCTTTCATACGCCACCGTTTATATTGGCGCATTGCAAGGTTTTGACGCCGCAAAAGAGGCTGTAAAGGGTCTTAAAAACGCCGCAGGCTACGTACGCAGAGAATTGGGAAGCCGCGTTAAAATGCGCAAAGTCCCCGAATTGCGTTTTATTGCAGACAACTCTGCCGAGCGCAGTGCACAGATTTCTCGCATAATTGACGGCTTTAAAAAGGACGGACAGGATGACTAAAATCAAGCAGATTTGTGACTATCTTAACCAAAACGACAATTACCTTATACTAATGCACGGCTCACCTGACGGTGATGCTGTTGGCTCTGCATACGCATTGTGCAGAGCCTTGCGTGCTTTAGGAAAAAAGGCAGATTGTGCCTGTTGTGACCCTCTGCCCCGCCGTTATTCCTATATGACAGACGGAGTAGAAAACACAAATCACAACTATGAACATATTTTGACTGTTGACGTGGCGGACCCCAAACTGTTGGGCGGACTTCGTAAGGAATACGGCGACAGAATTGAAGTTGCCATTGACCACCACGCGTCAAATATTGAATATGCAGAGTTATCTCTTGTGCGACCTGAAGCCGCGGCGGCTTGCGAGGTTATTTATGACGTTATTTGCGATTTGGGTGTTGCCATTGACAAAAAGATTGCAGAATGCTTGTTTACAGGCATTGCAACCGACACAGGCTGCTTTAAGTTTTCAAACACCACTGCAGCTACCCACCGAATTGCCGCAAACTTGATTGAAAAAGGCATTGATGCAGGTGAAATTAACCGCATTATGTTTGACACTAAATCCTTTGCCCGACTCGACCTTGAGCGCAGAGTTATTGAAAAGATGGAAATTCTTGATGAAGGCAAGATTGCAGTGCTTGTGCTGACTGCCGAGATGCAAGAAGGACTTACTCCTGATGACCTTGAGGGTATCAATGCTCTTAGCCGTCAGGTTGAGGGTGTTATTGTAGGCATTACTTTGCGGGAAAAGGAAGCTAACCGATTTAAAGCATCGGTCAGAACCTATGACCCCGTTGACGCCTCTATGATTTGTAGAAAATTAGGTGGCGGCGGTCATATTCGTGCCGCAGGTTGTGAGTTAAAAATGCCCTTTGACGAGGCAAGAAGCACTATTCTTGCCGCAGTAAGAGAGGAACTGAGCAAGTGACAGGTCTTATTTTATTAGACAAGCCCGAAAATATGTCTTCTTTTTTGGCGGCAAAGCTTGTTGGCAAGGCTTTCGGTGAGAAGCGTTCAGGTCATACAGGCACCTTAGACCCAATGGCAACGGGGGTTTTGCCTGTTCTTTTAGGGCGCTCTACCCGTTTGTCAGGTATGCTTCTTGAGGCGGACAAGCGGTATGAGGCAGAGGTTTTGCTTGGCACGGTTACCGATACCGGTGACGTTACAGGCAACCTAATCAACCAGACAGAATGCCGATTTTCAAAAGAGCAAATTGAGGCTATCCTCGATAAATTCAAGGGTGTAATTGAACAAAAGCCCCCTATCTATTCTGCTATAAAGCAAAACGGAGTGCGCCTTTACGAGCTTGCCCGAAAAGGACAGACGGCGGATATCCCCTCCCGTCAGGTTGAGATTAAACTGCTTAACCTTTTAAGTGCAGAGGGTAACAAAATCAAAATTGACGTTATATGTTCAAAGGGCACTTATATACGCTCTTTGGCGGTTGACATTGGTGAGGCTTTAGGCTGTGGTGCCACTTTAAGCGCGCTTAGGCGGACTGCTACAGGTGGATTTGATATATCTATGTGCGCTACCCTTGAGGATATTAAAGCAAATCCACAAGAATTTTTAAATGATGCAGGCAGATGTGTTGAGCATCTTAAAAAAATTACTATAACCGATAATCAGCGCACTCGATTTTTGCACGGAGGCAGCCTTTATATCAGTCGTTTATCCGATAGTGATATTGTCTGTGAGGGTGATGCTTTGCGAGTATACGACCGCAATGGCGTACTGCTTGGAATTGCCGATGCAAAGGGTGACTCTATCAACGTAAGATGTATTATTTTTGAAGGTGAATTTTAAGTGATTGTTACCGATAAACTGTATAAAAGTGGCAGTTGCATTGCCGCGCTTGGCACCTTTGACGGTGTTCATATCGGTCACAGCGAAGTGATTAAAAAGGCTTTGCAATTCGGTCTGCCCGTTGTAGTTGTAACCAGCAAGCAAAATCCCCGTGGTAGTGGTCGAATTTTGTCCGACGCTCTTTGCGACCTAAAATTTGAGCAACTTGGGGTTAGCGGTGTTGTAAGGCTTGATTTTGAAGACATTCGCAATATGTCTGCCGAAGAATACCTTGATATGCTTTGCAATGAGCTTGGTGCTGTCGGGTTTGCTTCAGGCTTTAATTTTCACTTTGGCAAAGGTGCAAAGGGCAATGCGGAAACTCTTAAAGAGTATGCTTTGCAAAAAGGTCTTAAATGTGCCGTTTGCGACAGTGTTGATATTGACGGACAACCAGTCTCCTCTACCCGCATAAGAAAGGCTATTTCCGATGGTGATGCGGATACTGCAAAAAAACTGCTTGGCGGTTTTTACGCCATTGATTTTAAAGTTAAGCACGGTGCCGCAAGAGGCAGAGATATGGGATTTCCCACCATAAATCAGCCCTACAGTGAGATTTATGCACTGCCGAAATTTGCTGTATATGCGTCATACACTGATATTGACGGCAAGCGCTACCCCGCTGTTACCAACGTTGGTGTTAAACCCACCTTTAACGGTGACACTGTAATCGCTGAAACGCACATTTGCGGATATGAGGGCGATATTTACGGCAAGAATCCCGTTGTTTATTTAGTGAGGTTTATTCGGAATGAAGTTAAATTCGACAGTACAGAGGATTTAATCGCACAAATTTCAAAAGATAAAGCCCAAGCTATTGATATAATAGAAAAAACCGATAACATTTAATAAAAATGTTATCGGTTTTAATTTTTATCTTGCTTCAAGTCGGCAAATCGGCACGCCCATTGAGGTAAACCGTTGCTCGTACTCGGTCATAATATTGCCCTCGTATCCGCTGTTTGCCAAATCGTAGGTTACGTTAGACAGAGCGAATCCGCACTGTTCAAATTGGGTGATAGAAAAATCAAAAAATGGACGATTATCCGTCTTTTGATATATTGCGGCGCCATCGGTCATAAGACTGCGGTATATCTCAAGAAAGTGTGAGTGGGTCAGTCGATGAGCTGCGTACTTATTCTTAGGAAAGGGACAAGAGAAATTAAGATAAATCAAATCTATACTCTTTTGGGGGATAAGCCGCTCCAAATAGCCTGCATCCGCATTGACAAAAAGCACGTTTTTAAGACCGGCTTTTAGAGCCGCCTCTGCCGCGGTAACAATTACATTGGCGCAATACTCCACCGCAATATAGTTAATCTCAGGATGAAGTGCCGCAAGCTTAAGCATAAAGCCGCCCTTGCCACAACCCACCTCCATATGAAACGGTGCTTTACGACCAAAGTAGCCGTCAAGGTCAATATAATCTTCTTCTGCATCGGTGAATCGCAGATTGTCACTGCGATAAACAAATATGTTGTTTTGGGCACCTTGAGCCAAGCGCTCCTCAAGGTGTTTCTTTTTTCTCATTCTCATAATATCGCTATTTTACCTCTTCATAAAACACATCAAGCACTATTTCATAAAGCGCTTTTTGGTCAACGTACATTTCGACGTATTTTTCTCCTTGCACCACCTTGCCGGGTACAGATACAAATTCTAACTTTGCGCCGCCGTTAATAAAGACAGTTGCAAGATATGTAATTCTCGTTGCATCAAGATTATTGCAGGAATATTTGTTAAGGCGGTTGTACAATTTTAATGGAGTTGTTATATCTTGCTTGGTTTTCTCTATAGATTTGTTGGCAAATGCCTTAAGATAATCAACCTGCCGTTGCACACGATTGTTATTACCTTCAATGGTTGCCTTGCTTCGCTTTTGAATATAATCAAGAGCTTTTTTGCCGTAAATTGTAACCATCTTACCGGTAGGATTCCAGTTTGAGTCATAACCCGGCACGGTAACGCCGCCAACATAGTCGTTAAGCACCGAAATTGCAGTCCACTTCATACTGAAATAGGTGTTGATAGGCACACCGTAAAGCAGTCGAGACACCGCTTCAACAGTGTTTTCACATCCATTTACGGCATCAACCCCATAAGCATAAGCGTTGCAAAGTTGTTGTTTCTTGATACCAACAGAATTGCCCTCTTCAGAAATAACATTAACATCAGCCATAATATCCCGAGATATTGCTATAACAGTCACCTTTCCCGACTGAGTATCGATAGCCATAAGGTAGAGGGCATCTGCTTGCCCGTTTGCGTTTTTATGGCGCTCTTCATCGTCAACACCAATTATCATCACAGAGGTCATATTTTCGTTATAAATATATTTTTTTCCTTCGTGTCTGATAACGCCGTCTTCATCAATATCAACATCATATCCACTGGGGGCAATCATTGACTGACTGCCATTATCAAGCAAGGCTTTTCTGCCCGAATGCCACATAATTCCAAAAGCTGCAACTGCAATTAGTGCAAGACAAAGCAGAATGCTGATAATTACTATCAGCACCTTCTTCCACCTGCGATTATACAAAAATTCAAGGGGGTTCCTTTTTATTTTCGTTTGGTTTTCAGTATTATTTTGTAAGTTCATCCTTAATCAATACTCCTTGAACCAAATAACGATAGCGCTTATCACTTATGCAAGTGCTTAAAGTGACGATTGGGTCATCCGCAGTAACCTTAACCCCTTCGCGAACGTTTTTAATCAGACTTACAGGGTTAGTTGCAAATTCTAAATACTCCTTATATACTGCTTTATCGGTGAAATCAAAGGAATTTAAAATATGTCGGTTATCATATCTGTAAGCGGCAAAAATGCGGTAAGTTTTAATATGGCCAGGGGTGTAAATTGTGAAATACTCGTTTTCTTCAAAAAACTTTGGGTCCCTAAAATTGTGCAAGGTTCTGAACATTGTTTTGTTCTTCATATTGTGGCCGTAAATAACAGTGTTTCGGTCGGTAAACTGATTGCTGTTATTGCGCTGTATGTAAATCGAGCCTGCCACATTATACTTACCGTCAAGATTATGGTTTATATAAAAGTCATTATCTTTATCGGGGCTACTTTGCAAAATAGGATAATCAACGTTTGTGTTTGGAACGGTAATCCAGCCACAAACATCAGGATTTTGTGCTTTGAGAGTTGCAAAGTCAATTGGATTGTCTACAAGTATAACCTGACTTTCGGTGGAGGAGTTTGTACCATTCTGTGATGAGGGGTTTTTAAACGCATCCTGATCGATGCCGTCACCGCCAAAAAAATACCACAAAACTCCACCCAAGCTAATAAGAAAAACTAATAGCATTGCAATGGTTATAATAAGCCAACCCTTGCGCTTTTTGTTTTCATTTTGTTCCATTATAACCACCGCCTTTAATATAGACATAAGTCCTACCCATCTGCTTGCAGATTAGGTAGGACTTTTAAGCAAATTTAAGTTTTAATTATGCGCGAGCCTTCTTAAATGCATAGCCTGCGCCTGCAAGTGCTGCCAAGCAAGCAAAAACGAGCATATAAACACTATCACCTGTAGGTGGTGCAGTAGGATCCTTATCACCCTCGCTGGAAATAGCGTTGAAATTTGCAACAGCCTTAACGTCACTGCTTATGCCGATAATAACAAGCTTATCCTTTGCAGTACCCTGCTTGATTTCATACTCACCGGTAATTGTCCAATCAACAAACTTGTAGCCGTTAGCAGGAGTAGCGGTAATTTCGTAAACGTTGTTACCCTTGTCAACCTTGTTAACAGAGCCGGCATTTGCGTTGTTGGGAGATACCTCACATTTGTAGGTAGAAGGAGCGACCGGACTGTCAGCTGCCATAACAGCAACAGGAAGACACAGAGCAAAAATTAAAGCAATTGCTAAAACAGAAATAAGTTTTTTCATTTTATAGACCTCCACATATATTTTTGATTACAATTATATTAACACAAATTTTTTTAAATGTCAACAACAATAACTGTATTTATTGATAAAAATTAAAGGCTCACAATCCGAAGACTGTGAGCCTTAATACTTAATTAAGCGCGTGCTTTTTTCTTAAGAAGAACAAATGCAGCAGATACTGCGCTAACAAGCATTACAACAGCAGGAACAACAATGTTTCTTGCGTCACCAGTTGTTGCAGCGCCGCCCTTACCTGAAAGGGAGGTAAGAGAAATTACAGACCACTTTCTGCCATTAGGACACCAGTTACCGGTAAGTCTGAGACCGAGCTTAGCGTAGGTGAAATCTGCACCGGCTACGTCAACAGAGGTAGCCTCGCCACCAGCGGTAAGAGTCCACTTAAGTGCAACACCGCCGAGGCTTACACTAACTTTACCATCCTTATAGGTAAGCTCATACTCGCCGTTAGGAAGAACAAGCAAGTCGGAAGATGCAAGTTCCTCACCCTTATAAAGAATGTATGCGGTATAGCTGTTGTCATTTTTATTTTCACTTGTAGTGTCGTTCCTAATGCGGAGCTCAAGGTTTTCACGCTCGTTGCCGAAGTATGCAGAACACCACTCACCGGAGTAGTTGTTGTAGCCGTTCTTCATAGCAAGGGTGCCCTTGAACTTAAATCCACCTGACATATCGTAGTTCTTGGTAGTCCAGATAGTCTTGGTGCCATTTCCGGTTTCGATAAGGAAGTCGCCGTTTGCAGTGAACTTGCCTTCGCTGTCAACCCAATCAGCCTCTTCAAACTTTTCAGGTGCCCAAGTAGTAAGGGTTTCACCCTTAACAACTTCTTCACCCTCAGAAGCAGGTGCAAGAGGGGCAAGGTTGATAAGTTTCCACTCACGGCCATTAGGACACCAGTTGTTGGTGAGCTTAAGACCAATCTTAGCATCGCCCAAATAAGCATCTACAGGAACTTCTTTTGCAACGGTAGTATCAGCAAGAGTCCAATCAAGTTTTACGCCGCCGATAGAAACGGTGATCTTACCTTCTTTATAGGTAACCTCATAATCGCCGTTAGGAGTCTTATCAAGGTCATAGCTTGCAAGCTCTTCACCGTCGTATATGATATATGCAGTAAAAGTGGTATCATTTTTACCGTCATTCTTAATGCGAAGCTCAAGATTCTTATCTTCACTACCGAAGTATGCTGAGCACCACTCACCGTAGTAGTTGTTGTAGCCATTCTTCATATAAAGGGTACCCTTAAATGTGAAGCCTGAAGAAAGATCGTAGTTCTTTACAGTCCAAATAGTTTTGTGAGTGCTTTCGTTAGTACCATTCAACAAGAACTTGCCGTCAACGATGAAGTCAACGTCGCCTGTCCAATCAGCTTCTTCAAACTTTTCGGGTGCCCATGCTTCAGTAAGAGCTTCGCCCTTGGGAAGTGTAGGCTCACCGCCTTCACCATTACCACCGTCGACTACACGAACATCACCGCACTTGTTGCAGGTGGTGTCGTTATCGTCGTCGTACTCGTGAGTTGTGCAGACAGCACCAACAAGCTTGAAGGTGTTATAGTAAGCATGTGCGTTCCAAGCAAAGCAAGACTCAAGACCAATAGTTGCATCAGAAACATCGATTGAATCTGAACTATCATTATAGGTCAAAGTACCAAAATCTGTTGCTCCAACAGTCAAAGAATATTTAACGTCTTTAGTTGCAGGATCATAATTCAATGTAAACTCAGAATTGCCAAGATAGTAGTTGCTGAAGAAATACTCAAGATTTGCAGCAGCTTCTTCACGTGTCCAAGCAGAATGATCCTTATCAAAGATAGGATCACTGGTCGCTACAACAGTGCCATCAACAGCAATTTCCATAACAACTGCATCTTTAGTGCTTACAGGGGTAAGGTATGCAGAAACGTTGCCAATATTTACAGCCAAGAATTTCTTACCGGGTTGACCGGCAACATTCTTGGTGCCTGAAGTATTTGCACTGTAAGTAGCGGTAAATCCTTCGGTAAGAATGAATGTATCCTTGTAGGTTGCTTCCGTTTGACCGGAAGTATTGGCAGCTGAAAGCTTAAGACCGCCATTTGTATTAACAACTGATTCCGGCTTTGAGAAGGTCCAATCATCAGCAACTGCTGCCTTAGAATTGTTAAACTCAAATCCTGTACCGTACAATACTGACGGTTCAGACTCATCTGTACCGATTGCGTAGATTGCGCCGGCGCTAATCATAGTAACGACGAGAGCAATAACACAAACGATGCTTAATACGCGCTTTTTCATTTTTGTATCCTCCATATATTTTAATTAAAATCATACTATCATATTTTAAAAACTATGTCAACCATAAAGGATTAAATTTAGGTACAAAAAAACCCACAGTCCGAAGACTGTGGGTTTAATATTTAATTAAGCGCGTGCTTTTTTCTTAAGAAGAACAAATGCAGCAGATACTGCGCTAACAAGCATTACAACAGCAGGAACAACAATGTTTCTTGCGTCACCGGTTGTTGCACCGCCCTTACCTGAAAGGGAGGTAAGAGAAATTACAGACCACTTTCTGCCGTTGGGGCAGTAGTTACCGGTAAGTCTGAGACCGAGCTTAGCGTTAGTGAAATCTGCGCCTGCTACGTCAACAGAGGTAGCCTCGCCACCAGCGGTAAGAGTCCACTTAAGTGCAACACCGCCAAGGCTTACGCTAACCTTACCATCCTTATAGGTAAGCTCATACTCGCCGTTAGGAAGAACAAGCAGGTCAGAAGATGCAAGTTCTTCACCCTTATAAAGAATGTATGCGGTATAGGTATTATCCTTAGCATTATTGTCGGGAGAGTCATTTTTAATGCGGAGCTCAAGGTTTGCAAGCTCGTTGCCGAAGTATGCAGAACACCACTCACCGTAGTAGTTGTTGTAGCCGTTCTTCATAGCAAGAGTACCCTTGAACTTGAAGCCGCCTGACATATCGTAGTTCTTGGTAGTCCAGATAGTCTTGGTGCCGTTACCGGTTTCGATAAGGAAGTCACCGTTTGCAGTGAACTTGCCTTCGCTGTCAAGCCAATCAGCCTCTTCGAACTTTTCAGGTGCCCATGTGGTGAGGGTTTCGCCTCTTACGATTTCTTCCTCATCGTTGCCGTCGCCGCTTTCAGCAGGAAGTGGAGCAAGGTTTACACTCTTCCACTCACGGCCGTTTTCAGGACCGTAGTTATCAGTAAGTCTGAGACCAATCTTAGCATCGCCCAAATATGCAGTTACGGGAACTTCTTTTGCAACGGTAGTATCAGCAAGAGTCCAATCGAGTTTTACCTCTTTAAGAGCAACTGAAATTTTGCCGTTCTTGTAAGTAACCTCGTACTCACCGTTGGGAGTTTTATCAAGGTCATAGGTTGCAAGCTCTACACCGTTGTAAAGAAGAATTGCGGTATAGGTATCATCCTTTACAGTGCTGAGTCTTGAACCGTCATTCTTAATTCTAAGTTCAACGTTAAGGTCAGCATTGCCGAAGTATGCAGAACACCACTCACCGTAGTAGTTATTGTGACCGTTCTTCATTGTAAGAGTGCCCTTGAACTTAAAGCCTGAAGAAAGGTCATAATTCTTGATGGTCCAAATATCTTTGTGAACACTTTCAGACTGACCATACAATACGAATCTGCCATCTCTGAATGCAGAGGTATCACCGGTCCAATCGGTATCTACAAAGCTTTCGGGTGCCCATGCTTCAGTAAGAGCTTCGCCCTTGGGAAGTGTAGACTCGCCGCCTTCGACTACACGAACGTCACCGCACTTGTTGCAGGTTGCGTCGTTATCGTCGTCGTATTCGTGAGCTGTGCAGGTAGCACCAACAAGCTTAATGTTCTTGTAGTAAGCAGGTGAATTGTATGCTCTGTTAGAGATAAGAACAAGTTCTGCATCAGAAACATCAACGGTATCTGCAGTATCAACGAATGAAACTGAGCCCTGATCTGCACCGCTGAGAGTCAATGAGTAGGTTACAGTCTTAGTAGCGGGATCATAGTTCAAAGTGAACACAGAGCTGCCGAGACAGTAGTTACTGATGTAATACTCAAGGTTAGAGGCTGCTGTTTCTCTTGTCCAAAAAGGATGAGTTTCATCATAAATAGCATCACTGGTTGCAACAACAGTGCCGTCAACAGCAATCTTCAAAACCATAGCATCCATAGTATCAACGGGAGTGAGGTATGCAGTGATATTGCCGATTCTTGCACCAAAGTAGATCAAGCCGGGGTTGTTACCAACATTCTTTGTTGTGGTGCCGTATACGGTGTAGTTGAAGGTGAAGCCTTCGGTAAGAATAAAGTTATCCTTATAGGTTGCGGTCATATTTGCCTTAACGTTGTCTGCCTGAAGGTCGATGCCGCCGGATGTATTGTTAATACCTGACTCGCTGTGTGAGAACTTCCACTTTTTAGCAACTGCAGGAGTAGTTGAGTTGCATACAAGACCTGTACCGTACAACACTGTGGGAGGTGCAGGAGGAGTGGGAGCTGCAGCACCGGTCAGCTTAACTGACTTGTAGGTTGCAAAGCTTCTCTTGTTATTGTTGTGATAAAGTGCAATTTCTGCAGATTCTACGTCAACAAGCTCGGCCTCATCGGTGTAAACAACAGAGAACACCTCTGTGTTGGTGTGGAAGCCTTTGTAAGTAACAGTTTGGGCAGTTACGTCATAGGCAACGGTATACTTGATGCCGTCAATAGCAGGCTCTGTGCCGTTTACCCAGTTACGAATGTCTATACCGGCAGATGCATTAACAAGAGCGTTGCCGGTTGCTTTAACTGCGCCGTCAACAAGGATAACGGGCTTAATAAAGCTGTCCATAGCAACGGTAACGTTACCGATCTTAACACCGTTAAAATAAGTGCCCTCAGCAATAGTGAGGTTATTAACCTTACTCTTTGCGGAATACTCAAAAGTGAATCCGTTGGTGAGGTCATACTTATCCTTATACTTTACGGTTGCATAAGTTGTGTCGTTTACAGTTGACAACTTTACACCTGTTTCACCAAATTCAGGTGTGTTGTTTACCGCAGTCCAATCAGTGTTAACAAAACTTGCTCCGTCAAAAGAGAAAGCTTCGTCAGTGAGAGGAGCGGTGTCTGTACCGATTGCGTAGATTGCGCCGGCGCTAATCATAGTAACGACGAGAGCAATAACACAAACGATGCTTAATACGCGCTTTTTCATTAAAATACCCCTTTCGGTTTTATCGGTGATTAGCCGACTTTTATACATAATTATATTACCATTCAAAGCAACTTTTGTCAACAAATTTATGCCTATTTTTGTCATATGTTTTGCACAAATTAAAGTGCTTTTTCTATTGCAACTTGCACAAACAACTATTCTACACAAGCTGTTTTTTCAGCTTACAAGTAATTAAAGAAGGATATATGGGATTTTTTGGATGATTTTTTTGCATAAATGTTTGAAAAACTTAGTTCCATAAAAGAAACGTATCCCAATTAGACTTTATTTTACAAAGAATGGCTATTGACTAAACCAAAAAAAGCAGTTACAATATTATATACAGAATTATTTGGAGGATAATACTATGGATGACAGAATTTCAAGCATCAATGAACAGGGCGAATACGACCCTTATATCCTGTCCTTAACCGACGAGGACGGCAAAGAATATAAATTCGAAGTGTTGGACGACATCGACTATAACGACGGCAGATATATGGCTATGCAGCCAGTCTTTGAAAAGGGCGAAGAAATGCTTGCCGACAGTGGTGACCTTGTTATACTTAAGATTGTTGACGACGGCAACGGTGACGAGGCTTTGATTGAAATTGAAGACGATGACGAATACGAAGACGTCGTATCTGTTTTTGCCGACCGTTTGCAAGACTTCTTCGAAATTGACGATCAGTAATATTCAGCCTGCCCTGTGCGAATAAATCACTCTTTATAACCCTACAACCTTTTTTAAGGGAGCCAGCCTCCGACGGCAGGTTTGCAGACCTCCCGTCCAGGCGTTTTTCGACCTGACACGGAAGAAGGGAGCGCGAAACCGTTGGGATGGCACCCACCTGCTCTAACTTGCAGGTTATCAACGGGTGACACGGCAGGGCGGGTGTCTTTCTTCGATAAATTGCGTCTGTTTGAGCGTGCGTTTGCGCGCTCTTTTTATTTATGAATTTTTGCATGGGTTCGTGGCAAAATATTTTTGGTGATAATGTGAAAGAAAAGCTGAAAAATATTGGCGGTGGCGTAATAATCGGCGTTGTCAACGGACTTTTAGGTGCAGGCGGCGGTATGTTGGCGGTGCCGCTTCTTAAAAAATCAGGACTTGAACAAAAAGAGGCTCACGCTACATCCATTGCAGTAATTTTACCTTTGTCGGTTATAAGTGCAGCTACCTATCTGCTAAATGGTAGTGTAACTTTAAGTGACTCTATTCCCTATCTTTTACCGGGTGCAATAGGTGCGGTTATAGGTGCTGTTTTGCTTGGCAAAATCTCTGACAAATGGCTTCGCAGAGTGTTTGGCGTCTTTATGATTTGGGCAGGCATCCGCCTGTTAATGCGATGATTATCAGGTTTATTGCCGCTTTGCTTTCGGGAATTGCAGGTGCTCTTGGAATCGGCGGCGGCGGAATCTTGATAATCTACCTTGCAGCAATTTGTAATATGAATCAGTTACAAGCCCAAGGGATAAATTTGCTGTTTTTCTTGCCTTGCGGTATTATCGCGTTGATAATGCACACCTTTTCTCACAGAATTAAATGGAAAAGTGTGATTTGGTTTGTTTTAGGCGGTGTGCCGGGTGCATTGTTGGGAGTATGGTGCGCGGGCTTCATCGGTACCCAGTGGTTAGGCAAAATTTTTGCCCTGTTGTTATTGTTTTTAGGGTTAAAGAGTATATTTGCAAAAAACCAAACCTGAAATCAGGTTTGGTTTTTAATATAGTTTAACAATTGATATTTTTCGTTTTTTACCTTACCTTCGGCAACGGCTGTAAATAGGGTTTGTAGCATATCTCCCACTTTTTTACCCTTTACGCCAAGTTCTATAAGGTCGGCGCCTGTCAGTGCAAGTTGGTGCAAATTGTAGCAAGCATTTCGGGATTTTAAATCATCAACTGTTTGCAGTGTTGCAGAAATGTCTTTGCCGCATGCTTTAGCCGTCTGCAAATAGAGATTAAATTCTTTCTCACCCAACTGACCTATTAAAAGTGCCGTTTGGGTTGGAGAGGTTGGGGGTAACTGTATGATATCGCAACAGTTTTCGGCAGATTTTATCTGCTTGTTTGAGGGTTTCAAAGCTTGCATTGCAGATTTTAATTTTGTTGTATTGCTATAGAGAGCAAACAACGCAGCCATTCTGATTTCTGCCGAAAGGGGAAGTTTTTCTGCAATTTCAGCAAATTGCACCAGGTCTTCCCTGCTGATTGGTTGCAAAAAAGGCAAAATTACATCTGCGTAGTTTATTAGCACTGCTTTTGCTGAAACTCCGCACAGCAATTTAAACAGTTCTTCCCGTACTCGTTCTGCAGATATGTTTTTTAGCAAATAGGTCAGTTTAAATATTGCTTTTTCGGTATCGGGATGGATTTCGAAATTCAGCGTCGACGCAAAACGAAGAGCGCGCAAAATTCTTAATCCGTCTTCGTTAAAACGCTTTTCGGGATCGCCCACGCAACGAATAATTTTAGAACGAATGTCATTTTCGCCGCCATACAAGTCAACAAGATTGCCCTCTTTGTCCATTGCAATCGCGTTTACCGTAAAATCGCGACGAGCTAAATCCTCCGATAATTTTGGAGTAAAAATTACGTTTTCGGGACGGCGATTGTCCTTATATTCTCCGTCAATTCTAAAGGTAGTGATTTCAATGGGTCCACCATCGGTCAAAAGGGTGATTGTGCCGTGTTTTAGTCCCGTTTCAATGATTTTGCATCCGTTAAAAACAGTTAGCATTTGCTCGGGTAACGCAGAGGTGGTCAGGTCATAATCGTGGGGCTCATTACCCATCAAAGTGTCGCGAACACATCCACCAACAAGATAACATTCATAGCCTGCGTGGTTTAAACTATTCATTGCTTTTATAACATACTGCGGAATTTTCATTGCCCCACCTCCCTTTTGATATATAAAATATAACAAACAGGCATTTTTATGTCAAGATGCAAAAACACCTCTGTCAGTTGACAGAGGTGTTTTTTTAGTTTAATTACAGAAGCTCAATAATAGCCATCTCTGCAGCGTCACCACGGCGGGGGCCGATTTTGGTGATGCGAGTGTATCCACCGTTGCGGTCAGAATACTTGGGGGCAATTTCTTCAAAAAGCTTCTTAACAACGTCTTCCTTAGTTACAAAAGCCATAACCTGACGCTTTGAATTAAGGTCGTTGCTCTTTGCAATGGTAATATATTTCTCGGCAACAGCACGAACTTCCTTTGCTCTGGTAACGGTGGTCTCGATCTTTCCGTTTTCGAAAAGGAAAGTAACCAAACCGCGAAGCATAGCGATTCTATGATCGGTAGTTCTGCCGAGCTTTCTGGTACCTGGCATCTGATTTCACTCCTTGATACTAAAGTACAGGACATTGTTGTCCTATCGTGGACTTATTCGTCCTCTTCACTCAAACCGAAGCCGAGTGAGGCCAACTTGGCAACAACCTCTTCAAGAGATTTTCTGCCAAGGTTACGAACCTTCATCATTTCTTCTTCGGTCTTGCTAATAAGATCCTCAACTGTGTTGATTCCTGCACGCTTGAGGCAGTTGAAGCTACGAACTGAAAGGTCAAGCTCTTCAATAGTCATTTCAAGAACCTTTTCCTTACCCTTGTCGTCCTTCTCAACCATAATCTCACCACTGTAAGCATCGCCGCTGAGATCAACGAACAAATTAAGATGCTCGGTAACAACCTTTGCGGCAAGTGACACAGCCTCTTTGGCAGTGCAGGTGCCGTCGGTCCATACCTCAATGGTAAGGCGGTCAAGGTCAGTAACCTGACCAACGCGTGTATTATCAACTGTATAGTTTACTTTGAGAACAGGTGTGTAGATTGAGTCTACGGGGATAAGACCAACAACGGTCTGTGCAGGCTTGTTGCGCTCTGCAGGAACATAGCCACGGCCTTTATCAAGCACAAGCTCCATATAAAGCTTGCCACCCTCAGCAACGGTTGCAATGTGAAGGTCGGGATTAAGAATCTCTACCTCTGCATCCTCTTTGATGGTAGCGCCTGTTACTTCACAGGGGCCTTCTGCCTCAATATAAACTGTCTTGGGACCATCGGAATGAAGCTTCGCGTTAAGTCCCTTAATGTTCAGAACTATCTCGGTAACATCCTCTTTGACACCGGGGATGGTGGAGAACTCATGAACAATACCGTCAATCTTAACAGAGGTGCATGCTACACCGGGCAATGATGACAGAAGAACTCTGCGCAAGCTATTGCCAAGAGTAGTGCCGTAGCCTCTTTCAAGCGGTTCAATGACAAATTTGCCATAGTTGCTTTCAAGGCCTTCCTCTACTTCGATTCTGGGCTTCTCAATTTCGATCATTCAAAACCCTCCTTAAAAATTGTCAACGGTTAACCCGATTACTTAGAGTAGAACTCAACGATGAGCTGCTCTTCGATGGGAGCATCAATATCCTCGCGAGCGGGAAGATTGATAACCTTTGCTTCAAGAGTTTCCTTGTTTACATCAAGCCACTGGGGCACGGGACGTGCACTGTTAGCTTCAAGTACATCCTTAATTTTTACGCTATCACGGCTTGCGCTCTTAAGTGCAATAACGTCACCTGCTTTAAGAAGGATAGAAGGAACGTTTACCTTCTTACCGTTAAGGGTGAAGTGATTGTGAACAACAAGCTGTCTTGCTTCGGCACGTGAATTTGCCCAGCCAAGACGATAAACGATGTTATCAAGACGGCTCTCAAGAATGCGGAGAAGGTTTTCACCTGTAACGCCAATCTTCTTTTCTGCCATCTCAAAATAGTGATGGAACTGACCCTCCTGAACACCGTAATAACGGCGAGCCTTCTGCTTCGCACGAAGCTGGAGACCATATTCAGAGGTCTTCTTTCTGCCCTTACCGTGCTGACCGGGAACGAAGTTGCGGTCAACCATGGGGCACTTTTCTGAATAACATTTTGCGCCCTTGAGGAAAAGCTTTTCACCCTCGCGGCGACAAAGTTTGCATACCGGACCGGTATATCTAGCCATTTATAAGCACCTCCAAATAATTATACGCGGCGTCTCTTGGGGGGACGGCAGCCATTGTGAGGAATGGGGGTTACGTCTTTAATCATAGTAACCTCAAGACCTACGGTCTGAAGAGCACGGATAGCGGCCTCACGACCTGAACCGGGGCCCTTTACATAAACCTCAACGCTCTTAAGTCCGTGCTCCATAGCTGCCTTTGCGGCAGTCTCTGCTGCAGACTGTGCTGCAAAAGGAGTAGACTTTCTTGAGCCTCTGAAACCAAGTTCACCGGCTGATGCCCATGAAAGAGCATTGCCCTGTACATCAGTGATGGTAACAATGGTGTTGTTGAAGGTAGACTGAATATGGACTGCGCCTTTTTCGATGTTTTTCTTCTCGCGGCGACGGCGAGAAACTGTACCTTTTTTAGTAGCCATAACTATCTTCCTCCTATCTTACTTTTTCTTGTTGGCAATGGTCTTCTTGGGACCCTTACGGGTGCGGGCGTTAGTCTTAGAACGCTGACCGCGTACAGGAAGATTCTTGCGGTGACGAAGGCCACGATAGCAGCCAATCTCAACAAGGCGCTTAATATCGAATGCTACTGCACGACGAAGGTCACCTTCGATTTGCAAATTCTTTTCGATATAATCACGCAATTTGGAAATATCATCCTCGGTAAGATCCTTAACTCTGGTATCGGGGTTTACACCGGTAGCAGTAAGGATATCGCAGGATGTTTTGCGGCCAATGCCGTAAATATAAGTCAATCCAATTTCGACCCGCTTTTCTCTGGGCAGGTCAACACCAGCAATACGTGCCATGTGTTTATTGCACCTCCATTAAAATCTGACAGGTTTAACCCTGACGCTGCTTGTGCTTGGGATTCTCGCAAATAACCATAATACGGCCCTTGCGCTTGATTACCTTGCACTTATCGCAAATCTTTTTGACAGAAGGTCTGACTTTCATTGTAAATACCTCCTAAATTAAATCATGCTTTTACTTAATTATCTTACTTGGAGCGCCAAGTAATGCGACCCTTTGTAAGATCATAGGGTGACATTTCAACAACAACTTTATCTCCAGGAAGAATGCGGATAAAGTTCATACGCAACTTACCTGAGATGTGAGTGAGTATTTGATGTCCGTTGTCAAGCTCTACCTTAAACGTTGCGTTAGGTAATGCTTCAACAACAGTGCCTTCAAGCTCGATCATATCCTGTTTGGACATGAAACAACCTCCCTATTGGTGATTGGGTTGCAGTCGGTTTAATTCTCGACGCAACCATCGGTCTGATGCCATTTCACTGATGTTAAGCCGATAGGCTGTAACTTGAACGTGCTTCAGATTTTTCATTTTGGGGCGTGCCATTGGTCTTGATTTGCCGTTTGCAACGGTTACCGTGCTTTCGGTTGAATCAATAACAACTGCGTATTCGCCCGAGTCCCTGCCTGCAAGGCTAAGGATCACTTGCCCTCTCTCTATGGACACTTAGATACCTCCCGTCAACATTCAGTCATGATAACGGGCCCATCGGCGGTGATTGCGATGGTGTGTTCAAAGTGAGCTGACAACTTGCCGTCGGCTGTTTTGACTGTCCATCCGTCCGGCATAATGTTAATCTGCGGCTGTCCTAAATTTATCATCGGTTCAATGGCGATGGTCATTCCGGGAACAAGACGTACGCCTCTTCCCGCTGTCCCATAATTGGGAATTTCAGGCGCTTCATGAAGGCTCGCGCCTACGCCGTGGCCCACAAACTCGCGAACCACCGAGTAACCGCGCGCCTCAACATACTGTTGCACTGCAGAACTGATATCTCCGACTCTGTTGCCGTTTTTTGCCGCTTTGATTCCTGCGTAAAGAGATTCTCTGGTAGCATCTATAAGACGCTGAGCCTCTTCTGAGATATCGCCACAAGCAAAGGTGGCGGCATTATCGCCGTTATATCCGTTTATTGCTGCACCAAGGTCAATGCTGACTATGTCGCCTGCCTTGATAACGCGCTTTTTGCTTGGTATGCCGTGAATAACCTCGTCGTTTATAGATATACATGCCGTTGCAGGATAACCTTCGTAATTGAGGAAGTTGGGTTTAGCACCTTGAGAAATAATATAATCATATGCGATTTTATCAATTTCTGCCGTTGTTATACCCGGCTCAATTGCAGCACCTGCTACACGGAGTGCTCCTGCAGATATTCTGCAGGCTTCACGCATAAGAGATAGTTCGCGTGTCGTCTTGAGCACGATCATGTTTATCACCGTTTCTCCGCATTAAGTTTTGTTTTGTGCATGCGGTACACATAAGGCAATCAGTCTTTTAAAGCTGCAAGGGTGAGGGCTGTGGTATCTGCCACCTGCTCCTGACCTTCAACAAGTCTTAGCTTGCCTGCCTTTTCATAATAATCTTTAAGGGGTTCAGTCTGCTCGTGATATACACGAAGTCTTTCAATAACGGTTTCGGGAGCATCATCCTTACGCTGAATGAGTTCGCCGCCGCAAGCGTCACAAACGCCGTCCTTAGCAGGCTTTTTGTACTCAAGATGATAGCTTGCACCGCATTTTGAACAAACGCGACGGCCTGACATTCTGGCAGCAATCTTTTCATCAGCCACTTCGATAGATACAACGCGGTCAATAACTACGCCCATCTGATCAAGTGCCTCAGCCTGAGGAATGGTACGGGGGAAACCATCAAGAATGAAGCCATTCTGGCAATCATCCTGTGCAAGACGTTCCTTGATGATGCCGATTACAACAGCATCAGGAACAAGCTCGCCTGAATCCATATAAGATTTAGCTTTAAGTCCCAGCTCGGTACCGTTTTTTACCGATTCACGAATAATGTTTCCGGTAGAGATAGAAGGGATAGAGAACTGCTCACAGATAATCTCTGCCTGAGTTCCTTTACCTGCGCCGGGGGCGCCGAGTAAAATAAGGTTCATTAGTTTACTCCTTTTCAGCAGGTATGCGCGTGCGCAGAAACTGCGCACACGCTAACTGTTTGAATTAGTCAAGGAAGCCCTTGTAATGACGCATCATCAACTGTGACTCAAGAGTTCTTACAGTGTCAAGTGCAACACCGACAACAATCAGAACTGAAGTACCGCCGAGGGTAACGTCTATATTAGTGATGCCACTCATTGCGATAGGCAGAACTGCCAATGCGCCAAGGAAGATAGCACCGATAAGAGTAATTCTTGACATAATCTTCTTAAGATAATCAGCAGTGGGCTTGCCGGCACGGATACCGGGGATTGCGCCACTGTTCTTACGCAAGTTGTTAGCCATCTCAACAGGATTGTACTGAATTTGAACATAGAAATATGCAAATCCAATAATCATTGCAAGATAGATAAGTGCGTAAAATACACCTTGATAGGTAAATACTGCGCAAATCTTGAAGAGCCAATGATCAGCTCTGCCGGCACCCATAAATCCGCAAATCATCTGAGGAATTGCGAGGAATGAGCTTGCAAAGATGATAGGCATAACACCTGACATATTAACCTGAATCGGAATATGTGAGTTTTGACCGCCATACATCTTGCGACCGACAACACGCTTTGCGTACTGTACAGGAACCTGACGTTCTGCACCGGTCATCCATACGATGAAGCCAATGATTACAACGAAGAGCAATACAACGAGAATTACCTCAATGTATTTGCCTTCAACCAAGTGTGCCCAGATTGAAGAAATCGCACTGGGGAAACGTGAGATGATACCTGCAAAGAGCAACATTGAGATGCCGTTGCCGATACCCTTTTCGTCGATGCGTTCGCCGAGCCACATCATAATGGCTGAACCTGCAGTAAAGCAGAGAACGATTACAACACCGGTGAAAATAAACTCAAAGGTTGTCTTGGCCTGTACAAGACCGCTTCCTTTAAGGAAGAAGTAATATGCAGTACCCTGAATCAAGCCGAGAATAACGGTTGCAAAACGGGTATATTTTGCAATCTTTTTGCGGCCCTCTTCGCCTTCTTTAGCGATACGCTCGAGGAAGGGGAAAGCAACAGAAAGAAGCTGCATAATAATTGAAGCGTTGATGTACGGAGTAACAGACATAGAGAATATTGCTCCGTTTTCAAGGCCTGCGCCAGTGAGTGCCGAGATATAGCTAAAGAATTCATTGACAGCTGAAGTGTTGTTCATTGTTTGGGCAAGAGCCTCAAGGTTAACGAACGGAACAGGAACAACAGCGCCAACACGGAAAATAAGTATGATCAGCAAAGTGTAAAATATCTTTTTTCTGAGTTCTACTACCTTCCAAGCATTCTTGAGTACGTCTAACACTTAGATCACCTCGACCTTTCCGCCGGCCGCCTCAATCTTCTGTTTAGCAGTTTCTGAGAAAGCGGTCAGTTTCACGGTGAGTTTAACAGAAAGTTCGCCGTTACCGAGAACCTTAACCTTGTCAACCGACTTTTTGATAATGCCTTTTTCGACAAGAGCAGCAATATCTACTACTGCACCGTCTTCAAACTTGGCAAGATCAGCCACGTTGATAGCGACGGGCTTGTCGGCAAAGATGTTGTTAAAGCCTCTCTTGGGCAGACGACGCTGCAAGGGCATCTGGCCACCTTCAAAGCCGGGGCGTACGCCACCGCCTGAACGTGCCTTCTGACCCTTATGGCCCTTACCTGAGGTCTTACCCCAGCCTGAGCCGTGGCCACGACCGATGCGCTTGCGCTCGGTATTTGAGCCGGGATTAGCTGTAAGCTCGTGCAGTTTCATTATGATTGCACCTCCCTATTAAGCGTTGGTAACATCGATCAAATGACCGATTTTCTTAACCTTACCCTGAGTCTGTGCATTGTCGGGCTGTACAGTTACATCACCGATTTTGCGAAGACCCAAAGCTTCGGCAGTTGCGATTTGGTCTTTCTTAGAACCAATAAGGCTCTTAACCAATGTAATTTTAAGGCTGGCAGCCGATTTTTTTGCTGACATAATGCTGCTCCTCCTTAACCTAAGATGTCCTTGACAGACTTGCCACGGATGGCTGCAACTTCTTCAGCTGAGCGCAACTTGGCCAAACCGTCAATGGTAGCTCTGACAACGTTGCAAGGATTGTTTGAACGAAGTGCCTTGGTACGAATATCCTTAATACCAACAAGCTCAAGTACAGCACGTACTGCGCCGCCGGCGATAACACCGGTACCGGGAGCAGCAGGCTTAAGAAGTACGCGAGCAGCGTCAAACTCACCCAAAATCTCGTGAGGGATAGATGTTCCCTTAAGAGAAACAGTTATCATATTTTTCTTTGCGTCCTCAATACCCTTGCGGATTGCATCGGGTACTTCGCGGGCTTTGCCCAAACCGAAGCCAACGTGGCCTTTGCCATCGCCAACAACCATAAGTGCGGTGAACTTCATAATACGACCGCCCTTAACGGTTTTGCTTACACGGTTGAGCGCAACCATACGCTCTTGAATATCTGCAGTTGATGCGTCAAATTTAGTAGCCAAAAGTATTCTCCTCCCTTAATTAGAACTTGAGGCCGCCCTTACGGGCACCTTCGGCCAGTTCCTTGACGCGTCCGTGGTAAAGGTAGCCGCCGCGGTCAAATACAACCTCGGTAATACCCTTAGCAACAGCACGCTCAGCGAGCATTTCGCCCACCTTGAACGCAGCCTCTTTGTTGCCGCCACCGACAAAATCCTTCTCAACAGAGCTTGCGCTTGCGAGAGTTGTGCCGGTTACGTCATCAATTATCTGAGCATAAATGTTTGCGTTGGAACGGAATACGTTCAAGCGAGGACATTCAGCGGTACCGCTGATCTTGCCACGAACACGCACATGACGGTGCTGTCTGGCTTTGTTACTATCACGTTTTGTAACCATTTATATCACTCCTTTACTTCTTTCCGCCCTTGCCGGCCTTGCCCTCTTTACGTCTTACATACTCGCCAACATAGCGAATACCTTTGCCCTTGTAGGGTTCGGGGGGACGCTTCTCGCGGACTTCGGCGGCAAACTGACCAACGGCCTGCTTGTCTGAACCAGAAACGATAATCTGGTTGGGGTTGGGAACTTCAACAGTAATGCCGGCAGGCTCTGTCATAATAACCTGGTGAGAATAACCAAGGTTCATAACGAGGTCCTTACCCTGTTTCTGAACACGGTAGCCGACACCTTGTACCTCAAGAGATTTTGAGAAACCGTTAACTACGCCCTCTACCATGTTGGCAACGAGGGTGCGGGTCAAACCGTGAAGTGATCTGTTCAACTTGTCGTCGTTGGGACGAGTTACAAGAATCTCTGCACCTTCAACCTTGATTGAAATCTCTTTGCGGAAAGTCTTTGTAAGGGTGCCCTTTGGGCCCTTAACGGTTACTTCCTGACCGTTGATCTTAACGTCAACGCCGGCAGGAATGGCAATCGGTTTGTTTCCTATTCTTGACATACCGTTACCCCCTTACCAAACGAAAGCGAGAACTTCGCCGCCAACATTAGCGGAACGAGCTTGCTTGTCAGTCATAATACCTTTTGAAGTTGAAAGGATAGCAATACCGAGGCCTTTCATAACCTTAGGCATATCCTCAACGTTGGTGTAAATTCTAAGACCGGGCTTAGAAACTCTGCGCAAGCCTGTAATAACCTGCGACTTGTTGGGACCGTACTTCAATTCCATATGAATTACGCCCTGATTACCGTTATCAACAACGGTAAAACCTTTAACATCACCCTCGTCAACAAGAATCTGGGCGATAGCCTTCTTCATGTTGGAAGCGGGGATATCTACTGATTCGTGCTTTGCAGAATTCGCATTGCGGATTCGGGTAAGCATATCAGCGATTGTATCAGAGATCTGCATATCCGTTTACCTCCTTACCAACTGGCTTTTTTTACGCCCGGAATCTCGCCCTTATAAGCGAGTTCTCTGAAGCAAATTCTGCACACGCCGTACTTGCGAAGATAGGCATGAGGCCTACCGCAGATTTTGCATCTGTTATAAGCGCGGGTTGAGAACTTAGCATCTCTTGCCTGCTTAATTTTCATTGATGTTTTAGCCACGACAGTACCTCCTTACTTATTTCGCAAAGGGAGCGCCCATAAGACTGAGCAGCTCACGTGCTTCTTCATCGGTGTTGGCTGTGGTTACGAAGCAAATGTCCATACCACGAACCTTATCGATCTTATCGTACTCAATTTCAGGGAAAATCAACTGCTCTTTAATACCCATGCAGTAGTTGCCGCGACCGTCGAAAGAGTTTGCGTTGATACCCTTGAAGTCACGAACGCGGGGCAATGCAGCTGAGAAGAAACGATCAACAAACTCGTACATACGCTCACCGCGAAGGGTTACCTTTACGCCGATGGGCATACCCTGACGGAGTTTGAAGTTAGCAACAGATTTCTTTGCACGGCAAACAACGGGCTTCTGACCGGTAATAAGGCCGAGGTCGTTCATTGCAGCATCGATAACCTTGCTATTGTCACGGGCTTCGCCGCAACCGATGTTAATAATGACCTTGTCAAGCTTCGGAATCTGCATGACGCTCTTGTAGTTGAATTTCTTCATAAGAGCAGGCGCAACTTCAGACTTGTAGGTCTCTTTTAATCTTGCCATGTCATGTATCCTCCTTAGTCAATAACTTTTTTGCACTTCTTGCAGATGCGAACCTTTTTGCCGTCTTCTACGGTGTAGCCAACTCTGGTCTGCTTACCGCACTTGGGGCAAACAAGGGCAACCTTGCAAGCGTAGATAGCGCTTTCAGCCTTTACAATACCGGAGGGATCGCCGGCCTTGCGGGGCTTAACGTGTTTAGAGACGATGTTGCGTCCCTCAACGATAACCTTGTTCTCTTCAGGGCTAACCTGAAGTACCTTACCGGTCTGACCGCGGTCGGTCTTCTTGTCACCGGTAAGAATCATAACGGTATCGCCGGTTTTAATCTTCATTTTGCTCATAGTGACTTTCCTCCCTTACAGCACTTCGGGTGCAAGAGAAAGGATCTTGGTGTATTCCTTCTCACGCAACTCACGGGCCACAGGTCCGAAAATACGGGTGCCCCTGGGGTTTTTGTCATCTCTGATAATAACGGCAGCATTCTCGTCAAAACGGATATAAGTGCCGTCCTCACGGCGAACGCCCTTAGCTGAACGAACTACGACAGCTTTAACAACGTCGCCTTTTTTAACGGTGCCGCCGGGTGCAGCCTTCTTAACAGAAGCTACAACGACGTCGCCGATATTAGCGTACCTCCTGCCGGAACCGCCGAGAACGCGAATGCACATAAGTTCCTTCGCGCCGGTGTTGTCGGCAACCTTGAGGTAAGACTGCTGTTGTATCACAGTTATTCCTCCATTCTTAAGGCAAAGTTAATTACTTAGCCTTTGTAATAATTTCGACAACACGCCATCTCTTGTCCTTGGACAGCGGTCTGGTTTCCATAATAAGAACGCGGTCGCCGATGTTGCAGGCGTTCTGCTCATCATGAGCCTTGAACTTAACCGTTTTCTTAACAATCTTGTTGTAAAGAGGGTGCTTTACGTTATCCTCAATAGCGACGACAACGGTTTTATCCATCTTGTTGCTGACAACTCTGCCAGTCCTGGTTTTTCTCAGGTTTCTTTCCATGATGTGTGCCCTCCTTTACTTAAGCTTCAGCGCCGTTGGACTCTTTAAGCACTGTAAGAATACGTGCAATGTCCTTTTTAACGGCCTTGATACGCATTGGATTTTCCAGCTGGTTGATGGCGCTCTGGAAACGAAGGTTAAAGAGCTCTTTTTTAAGGTCTACCAGCTTAGTGTTCAGTTCCTCAACGGACATTTCTCTGAAATCCTTAGCCTTCATTATTGCTCACCACTTTCCAGTTTATTGATAAATTTGCACTTGATAGGAAGCTTGTTAGCAGCAAGACGCATAGCCTCTTGTGCAACCTCGGGTGCTACGCCTGCAATTTCAAACATAACACGGCCGGGCTTAACAACTGCTACCCAGTACTCAGGAGAACCTTTACCTGAACCCATTCGAGTTTCAGCAGGCTTCTCAGTGATAGGCTTGTCGGGGAAGATCTTAATCCAAACCTGACCGCCACGCTTGATATAACGAGTCATAGCAATACGGGCTGCTTCAATCTGGTTTGAAGTGATCCATGCGGGCTCCAGTGCCTGAAGACCGTAATCACCGTAAGTAACGGTGTTACCGCGGGTGGCCTTACCTGTAAGGCGGCCTCTCTGTACGCGGCGATATTTAACGCGCTTTGGTAACAGCATTACTTTGCGCCTCCTTCCCTATTGCGACGGGGTCTGCGAGTATCGCGAAGAACCTCACCTGCATAGAGCCAAACCTTTACACCGATACGACCATAGGTTGTGTGAGCCTCGGCAAAGCCGTAGTCAATATCAGCACGCAAAGTCTGAAGCGGAATAGTACCTTCGTGATAGTGCTCGCTACGAGCGATTTCAGCGCCGCCGAGACGACCTGAAACCTGAGTCTTAATACCTCTTGCGCCGGCATGCATGGCGTTACCCATAACCTTTTTCATTGCACGGCGGAAAGAAATTCTCTTTTCGAGCTGCTGAGCAATGTTCTCAGCAACAAGCTGTGCGTTTACATCGGGGTTCTTAACCTCAACGATGTTGATGTTGACGGTTTTGCCGCCAAGAAACTTTTCGCACTCTGCCTTAAGCTTTTCGATTTCGGAGCCGTTACGGCCGATAACGATACCGGGCTTTGCACAGTGGATGTGCAAACGAACCTTTGCATCTTTACCGAAAACGCGCTCAATCTCAATCTTAGCGATACCGGCATCATAAAGTTTCTTTTTAAGGTAAGTTCTGATCTTGTGGTCCTCAACGAGAACGTCGCCGAAGGACTCATCACCGACATACCAACGGGAATCCCAATTCTTTATAACACCGACACGGAGTCCGTGGGGATTAACCTTCTGTCCCATGTAATAACCTCCTTCTTACTCAGCTTCCCTGACAACCAGGGTTACGTGAGAAGTTCTCTTATAGATGTGATATGCGCGGCCGTGAGCACGGGGACGGATTCTCTTAAGAATCGGTCCGGGGCCAACGGTAATTTCGGATACATAAAGCTTAGACACATCCATTTGTTGATTGTTCTCTGCATTAGCCATTGCTGATTTAAGCAATTTTTCAAGATACTCGCAAGCAGCCTTGGGAGTATGCTTAAGAATAGCCATGGCTTTGTCCGCAGGCTTGTTGCGAATGATATCTGCAACGATTTGAACCTTGCGGGGTGAAATACGGGCAAATTTAAGGGTTGCCTTTGCTTCCATGTTCATTCTCTCCTTTCGGCTGTTTACTTCTTGGTGGTTTTTGAACCGGCGTGACCCTTAAAGGTTCTTGTCGGTGCAAATTCGCCTAACTTATGACCAACCATATCCTCGGTAACATATACAGGCACGTGCTTACGACCGTCATGAACGGCGAAGGTGTGACCTACAAATTCCGGGAAAATAGTGGATGAGCGGCTCCAGGTTTTAAGAACGCGCTTTTCGCCAGCAGCATTCATTTCTTCTACTCTTTTCATCAATACGGGCTGTACGAAATAGCCTTTTTTAACGCTTCTTCCCATTACTTACGCTCCTCCCCACTTATTTAGAATTGCGGCGCTTCACGATGTACTTATCGGAAGCCTTGTGCTTCTTGCGAGTCTTGTAACCCAATGTGGGCTTGCCCCAAGGTGTAACAGGACCGCTACGGCCGATGGGTGACTTACCTTCACCACCACCGTGGGGGTGATCGCAGGGGTTCATAACAGAACCGCGAACAGTAGGTCTCCAGCCCATGTGACGCTTACGTCCGGCCTTACCATAGTTGATGTTCTCGTGCTCAGGGTTGCTGACCTGACCGATGGAAGCCATACAGTTGATCGGAACCTGACGCATCTCACCTGAAGGGAGACGGAGCAGAGCCATACCATTTTCTTTACCCATAAGCTGAGCCATGTTACCGGCAGAACGGGCAAGCTGTGCGCCCTTGCCGGGATAAAGCTCAACGTTGTGAACAAAGGTACCGGTAGGAATGTTTTCAAGCGGAAGGGCGTTGCCCGGCTTGATGTCAGCAGTCTTGCTGCTGATAACGGTGTCGCCGACCTTAAGGCCAACGGGAGCAGTGATGTAGCTCTTTACACCGTCTTCGTATACGATGAGTGCAATGAAAGCACTGCGGTTAGGATCGTACTCGATTGTTGCAACAGTTGCGGGAATATCGAACTTGTTGCGCTTGAAGTCGATTAAACGGTACTTCTGACGGTTGCCGCCGCCGCGATGTCTGACAGTGATGCGACCGTAGCTGTTACGACCTGCATTCTTTTTGCCAGCTGCGAGCAAGCTCTTTTCGGGAGCAACCTTAGAAAGACCGGAGTAATCCATAGTGGTCATATTACGACGACCGTTTGTAGTAGGCTTATAATGTTTGACAGCCATTTGTTTCACTCCTTATTTTAGCTTAGCGGGATTATTTCCCATACATCGCCTGATATTACATCATGCCTTCAAAGAACTCAATGGGTTTAGAATCTTCTGAAAGGGTTACGATTGCCTTCTTCCAAGAAGATGTGTAGCCCTCGTAACGACCGTAACGGCGAGCCTGGCCGCGAACGTTAACGGTGTTAACTGCAGTAACCTTTACTGAATAGATCTCTTCAATTGCACGAGCAATATCGATCTTGGTTGCATCCTTTGCTACCTTAAAGGTGTACTTCTTCATTGCTGCGCCGCCCATTGACTTTTCGGTGATGACCGGCTTAATAATAATCTCGTGTGCGAGCTTCATTATGCGTACACCTCCTCGATCTTAGCGACAGCATCCTTAACAACGATAACGGTGTCAGCGTTGAGGATGTCGTAGGTATTGATGGTGTTAACCTGTGCGGTTTTTACACCCTTGATGTTTGATGCGCTGCGGATTGCCTTGCTGTCATTCTCTGCGAGGATGATGAGGCTCTTCTTAGCGGCACCGATTGCTGCGAGGCACTCAACAACAGTCTTGGTCTTGTACTCGTCGCACTTGAGAGTGTCGAGAACGATGAGGTTGTTGTTAAGAACCTTATCAGAAAGTGCTGACTGGATTGCCAATCTGCGCTCTTTCTTGTTAAGAGTGAAGCCATATTCGCGGGGCTTCGGACCGAGGGCTACGCCGCCGTGATACCACTGGGGTGCACGGGTTGAACCCTGACGGGCGTGACCAGTACCCTTCTGGCGCCATGGCTTTTTGCCACCGCCGGATACCTCGGAACGAGTGAGGGTAGACTGTGTGCCCTGACGCTGATTTGCAAGATATGCAACAACAGCCATATGCATTACGGTAGTGTTGGGCTCAATACCAAAAACAGCATCGCTGAGGTTGATATCGGAAACCTTCTTACCTGCCATATCTAAAACACTGATTGTAGGCATTCTGTTCTCCCCCTTCCTTAGGCTTTAACGCTGTCGGTGATGTAAACATAGCCGCCCTTAGGACCAGGAATGGCACCCTTGATAGCGATGATGTTCTTTTCTGCATCAACCTTAACAACAGCGAGATTTTGTACTGTGGATCTTACAGCGCCCATGTGACCTGCCATCTTACGTCCCTTGAATACACGTGAGGGAGATGAGCAAGCGCCCAATGAACCGCCGTGACGAGCAACAGGGCCGGTACCGTGACTCATCTTGAGTCTGGAGAAGCCGTGGCGCTTGATAACGCCTGCGTAGCCCTTACCTTTGCTGGTGCCGGTTACGTCAACTGCTTCACCCTCTGCAAAAGCGTCTGCCTTAATAACAGAACCGATTTCTACAGAAGCACAGTCATCAAGACGGAACTCCTTAAGAACGCGCTTTGCAGCAACGTTGTTCTTGTCGAAGTGGCCCTTCATAGGTTTGTTAACCTTGCTTACTTTGATGTCGCCGTAGCCAAGCTGTACTGCTTCGTAACCGTCAACCTCATTGGTCTTCTTAAAGGTAACGAGGCAAGGGCCTGCTTCAACGACTGTTACCGGAACGACTTTGCCGTTCTGGTCAAAAAGCTGGGTCATACCAAGCTTTTTGCCGATGATTCCTTTTTTCATTTTTGGATATCCTCCTTATTGGTTATTGGTTGGCGTTGCCAACATGACCACACCGTGTCTTACATTAAAATACGCGTGCGTAATTAGCACTTGATTTCAAATTCAACACCGGCGGGGAGCTCAAGACTCGACAGTGCTTCAACAGTTTTGTTTGAAGGTCTGAGGATGTCGATAAGCCTTTTGTGGGTTCTCATTTCAAACTGCTCGCGGCTGTCCTTATACTTGTGAACAGCACGAAGAATGGTAACGATTTCGCGATCGGTAGGGAGCGGTACAGGTCCTGATACGCGAGCGCCGGTGCGCTTTGCAGTTTCAACGATCTTTTCTGCTGCCTGATCAACGAGTGCGTGATCGTAGCCCTTCAGTCTGATTCTGATCTTGTCCTTTGCCATTTGAAGTTCGCCTCCTTAATAATTTGGCGGGCTTCGATTAAAACTTTACACCGCGCCGGGCGTTTCGCCCGTTCGCATTATAAAACCGGATTTGTTCCTAAATCTGTCAAGTACCTCTGGTAAACCATAGCTTTTGACACACAAATCCGGGATAGCGCATAAAAACGCTGTTTGTAAGGTTTTGATCGCCCGGTTTTTAAATCGGACATACTCCGCGGAAATTTCCTGACTCGAGGTCAGCCACCTCCCGCATCAACGCATATCTGCACAAGCGTGCCCTATAATCCTATCACAAAGGGGTACACTTGTCAACAAAAATATTGTTATAATTATGTATACCTGTGAAAAATCGGCGTTTTGACTTTTTATTGTAGAATTTTGAAGAGCGTATTTATCTATTTTGCATAAATATATATATAATTATATATTTTATACTGAATTTTATTTTCTATTTTTGATTATTGAAAGATGCGTTTTGTATATACACAAAAAATTCGGAGCAATTTTTTGTAAACTGCTCCGAATTGCCTATATATAATATGTAGGAACTTAGTATGCCTTGCCCCAATAGGTAAGGTGCTTGGCAGGTTTGCCGCAGCAGACACAGGTATCTGCAATAGGCTCGTTGTTATCAAAAGGCATACAACGGCTGCTTACTCCTGCTTTTTCTTTAAGTGCTTCCTCGCACTCAAGCTCGCCGCACCACATAGCACGGATAAGGCCGGGCTTATTGGTTGCCGTGTCAATCATAGCATCCATATCGGTTGCGTCGTAGGTCATACTCTGACGGCGTGCAAGGGCTTTGTTATAAAGTCCGTCGTGCACAGCCTTAAGCAATTCGGGGATGCGCTGCTCAAGCTCGTCAAGAGAAACTGTAATTTTTTCATAATTATCGCGGCGAACAACAACGCACTTATTTTCGGCCATATCCTTAGGACCGATTTCAACACGCAGAGGAATACCGCGCATTTCGCACTGAGCGAATTTCCAGCCTGCAGAGTTGTCGCTGTCGTCAAGATGGGCTCTGCACACCTTTGACAGACGGTCTTTAAGCTCGTTTGCCTTTTCAAGCACGCCCTCTTTATGAGTAGCGATGGGAATAACCTCTACCTGAACAGGAGCAACTGCAGGAGGAAGCACCAAGCCGTTATCGTCACCGTGAGTCATAATAATAGCACCGATTATACGGGTGGACATTCCCCAAGAGGTCTGATGAGGATACTCCTGCTTATTATCGCGGCCTGTAAACTGAATATTAAAAGCACGGGAGAAGCCGTCACCAAAATAGTGAGAGGTACCGCTTTGCAAAGCCTTACCGTCGTGCATCATTGCCTCGATAGTATAGGTTGCCTCGGCGCCTGCAAACTTTTCTTTATCAGTCTTCTTGCCTTTGATAACAGGGATTGCCAATTCTTTCTCGCAGAAATCGGCATAAACGTCAAGCATCTGACGGGTTTCAATCATTGCCTCTTCTGCGGTTTCGTGCATAGTGTGACCTTCCTGCCAGAAAAACTCCATTGTGCGAAGGAAGGGACGGGTGGTCTTTTCCCATCTTACAACAGAACACCACTGATTGTAGAGTTTGGGTAAGTCGCGGTATGAATGGATAATATCTGCATAATGCTCGCAAAATACAGTTTCACTTGTAGGACGGACGCAGAGTCGCTCGTTAAGTTTTTCTTCGCCGCCGTGAGTTACCCAAGCAACCTCGGGAGCAAAGCCTTCAACGTGGTCTTTTTCACGTTGAAGCAAGCTTTCGGGGATGAACATAGGCATCATAACGTTTTCGTGACCCAGTGCCTTGAAGCGTGAGTCAAGAGAGTTGCGAATATTCTCCCACAATGCAGTGCCGTAGGGGCGCACAATCATACAGCCTCTTACACCGCTGTAGGAAGCAAGCTCTGCCTTCTTAACTATATCGGTATACCACTGCGCAAAATCCTCATCCATAGAGGTAATATCGCGCACCATTTTCTTGTCTGCCATAATTATATATCCTTTCTAAATGAAACTGTACTGCCTGCAGGTATTTTAACACACTCGTCATTCACAGTTGCCCACACGTCAACACCTGATGGGTTGTGAACAACATCTCCGTCAACACTGACTGCAAGACGTCGCACAGCATTTATGTAATCGCATATTTCAATATTGGTTGCATACCACACATTGTCGTGACCTGTTGCATACTTGCAAAAATCCTCAATTATGTGCCAGTTATCACTTTGGTCAAACTCGTAGCTGTGACCCCACACGTTCATTATTTGCAAGGGTGCGTGATGATTAGGAGTAACAAACTTATCAAACAACTCGTGAAGCTTTGGGTTTCTATGATGACAGGTTGGATGCCAATACATAAAATCGTCCGGCGGCGCGAACCATTCGGTTGCTCGGGTAGTACGGGAATATTCCATTCCGCAAGCCCTTAAAACAGTTATAACATCCTCATTATGTGAGCCATAGGGGTAACTCATTCCCCTTACAACATATCCGCAAGCCGATTCTAATGCACGGCGGTCATTCATAATTTCTGCCGCAACAGAGGCAAACGGGATTCGGGTTGGATGAGGGTGGTTAACCATATGACAAGACACCTCGTGCCCTGCATAAAGTTTTTTAACCTCCTCCGCTTTGATGCTGCCATCTCGGCCTAATCTGGCCGAATTAAGATGAAAGGTTGCCTTCATACCGTACTTATTGAAAATTTCAACAAGTCGCCTGTCTGCAACATTACCGTCGTCGTAACTGAAGGTAAGGGCACACTTGCATCCGTTTTTAAAGCGATCAAATATTATTCTCACCTTATAATCACCAACCTTAACATACCCTAAACTGACACAAAAACCGCTTTAAGTATAACTTAAAACGGTCAGTGTTTGCAAGTATAATTTAATTACTGATTGTTTTCGATATATTTAACCAAGTCGCCGACCTTTTTCATATTTGCTGCTTCTTCGTCGGGAATAACAACGTCAAACTCATCTTCAATTGCATAAAGCAAATCAACTATATCAATACTGTCAGCGTTGAAATCCTCTTGAACGTCAGTATCCATAGTGATTTCATCAGCTTCTTTATCAAACTGAGTAGCCAACATTTCTCTTATCTTTTCGAATACCATAAAAAACTCCTCTTTCAAGAAAAAATTGCATTGTGAGGATAGACAAACCCCACCGAATATGTTATTATATAACACGCAGTTTTGCAGTTTATATAATAAGCAAGGTATACTTTTATATACATTGCCTAAACAAATAATATGTACTGCAAGACGTTTTGTCAATAGGTTTTTGAAATTTTTACAAAATTGAAACCCTTTTAAAGTCTAAAAAAGGAGTGGTTTTTTTGAATTTTGCCGTTATCGGACACCCTATCGGGCATACTATGTCTCCTTATATTCATAACCGCCTTTTTGAACTTTCGGGCAAAACTGTTACATATTATAAATATGATATTAACCCTGATAATTTGGCAGAACAATACGACAAAATTCTTAAAAAGCTTGATGGGTTTAACGTTACCATTCCTCATAAGCAGGCTATTATTCCTTTGCTTAAAGGGCTTGATGAAAGCGCATTTTTTTACGGCGCCGTAAACTGTGTTGACAAAAACGGCATAGGCTACAACACCGATGCTTTCGGTTTTTGCACTGCCATAAATAAAAAAGGTATTTCTCTTGAGGGTAAGGTTTTGCTTCTTGGAAGCGGTGGCGCGGCAAGAACGATTGCCTTTGAGGCAATTAAGGCAGGATGTGAATTAACCGTTGCGGCAAGGGGTATAAGCGGACTCACCCTTAAAAACGAGATTGCCGAAAAACTTGGAAAACAGATAAAGGTTATACCATTTAACGAGGTTTGCGGCGGCTATGATTTGGTAGTTAACGCAACCCCTGTTGGAATGTATCCTAACACAGACGTGTCTCCTCTTTCAGACGGTCAGCTTTGTGGGTGCAAGGCTCTTTTTGATGCCATATATAATCCTCGCAAAACACTGCTTATGAAGTTTGCCGAAGATTGCAATATGAAAATTGCAGAGGGTATGGCTATGCTTGTTTGGCAGGCTGTCAGAGCTCACGAAATATGGTACGGCGCAAAATTTGACGATAAAGATATTGACCGTTTAATTGATGACGCCAACAACGAAATGGCTGTTTTGTTTGGGGGTCAAAAAAATGAATAACATCGTCCTTTGCGGATTTATGGGATGTGGCAAATCAACTGTTGGGCAAATTCTCGCACAAATGACAGGACGCGCCTTTGTTGACACCGACCAACTGATTGAAAGCAATGAAAATATGACCATTTCTCAGATTTTTGAAAAAATTGGCGAAAAGGGTTTTAGAGATGCAGAGCATACCGCCTGCAAAGAAGCCGCGAATATGCAAAACGCCGTTATTTCAACCGGTGGCGGCGCTCTTACGTTTGAAAGAAACGTTGCGGTTTTTAATGAAGATAAAATTGTCTTTTTAGACGTGCCTTTTGATGAAATCTGCCGCCGTATAGGTGATGACGGCAACCGTCCTTTGTTTAAAGATAAAAGCAAGGCAAAAGAACTTTTTGACACTCGAATTGCTTTATATCGCACTGCAGCTCACTATGTAATTGACGGTATGGGGAACAAAAATGAAATAGCAAACCGAATTTTGACCATTTTGAAAGAAGGCTAAACAATGAATATTTTTATCGCCGGACTCGGTCTTATAGGCGGAAGCTTTGCCAAAGCATTTAAGCGCCACACCAACCACACGATTTACGGCTATGATATTAACCCAGCTACTGCCCAGTTTGCATTATCAAGGGGTGCCATAGACATTATTGCCGATGAAAGCGACCTTAAAAACTGCGGTTTTGTGGTAGTTTGCCTTTATCCCAAGGCAACCGTAGATTTTATTAACCGAAACGCCGCAAATTTTAAAAAAGGCAGTGTTATCACCGATGCCTGTGGTGTTAAAGGCGTAATATACGACGGTATTGAAAATTCGGTAAAAGGCTATTCTTTGCGCTTTGTGGGCGCTCATCCAATGGCTGGCAGAGAGCAATGCGGTTTTGATTACAGTGAGGACGAATTATACGCAGGTGCAAGCCTTATTGTAACACCTGAGGGAGCAGATGACGAGGCGGTCAATCTGGTGTGTGAAATTGCTCTTCAGTTAGGCTTCGGTGAATGTAAAATCACCGACAAAGCGACCCACGATATTATGATTGCCTATACCTCTCAATTACCGCATGTTTTGGCGTGCAGTTATATCAACGACCCGTTGGCTCCGTTGCATTTTGGCTATTCAGCAGGCTCATTTAAAGATGTAAGCCGTGTTGCCAGAATCAATGCTGAAATGTGGAGTGAACTGTTTTTGGATAACAAGGAAGCCTTATCGCAGGAAATTGCAGCACTTATAAGCAATCTTTCCGATTTTAAGAATTTAATTGACAAAAATGACCGTGCTTCCTTGAAAAAAGCACTTGAAAAATCTCGAAAAATCAAGGAGCAATTATGAAAAAGGTAAACGTTTTAGGAAAATATGATATTGCCATCGGTGAACGTCTTATTGAGCGTGCAGGAATGGCAATAAAAAGAGTTTGCAAGGGTAAAAAATGCACTGTCGTATCTGACAGCAACGTTGCGCCGCTCTATGCTGAAAAGGTGCTTGACTCTTTACGTCAGGCAGGCTTTGAACCGTCACTTTTTGTTTTTGACGCAGGTGAAAAAAGCAAAAATCTGCACACTGTTACACAAATGCTGAATTTTTTTGCTCAGCAAGAGTTAACTCGCAGTGACTTTGCCGTTGCCCTTGGGGGCGGTGTGGTTGGTGATCTGACAGGCTTTGCCGCCGCAATTTATTTGAGAGGAATTCAGTTTGTGCAAATTCCCACTACCCTTTTGGCGCAAATTGACTCTTCCGTTGGCGGAAAGACGGGTTGTGACCTTGAAAGTGGTAAAAATCTTGTTGGTGCGTTTCATCATCCTGCCCTTGTGCTTATTGATACAGGGGCGCTTTCTACCCTTCCTGACGAGTATATGAGGGATGGTATGGGTGAGCTTATCAAATATGGTGCAATAAAATCACCTGAAATTTTTGAAATTTTAGAAAAAGAGACTTGTTTTGCACGCTTAGATGAGTTAATACATAAGTGTGTATGCATAAAAGCCGAAATTGTTGAAAAGGATTTTACCGAGCAAGGCGAACGTGCCCTGCTGAATTTTGGCCATACCGTTGGTCACGCTATTGAAAAACTTGAAAATTTCGGCGGTATCTCTCACGGCTCGGCAGTTGCAATCGGTATGTGTGTGATTACCCGTGCCGCAGAGCGTGTTGAACTGTGTCATAAAGGCAACGCAGCACGTATTGAAGCGGTATGTAAAAAATACGGGTTACCCACTGAATATGACGCCTCGGCGGAAGAAATTGCAAATGCCGCGCTTAACGACAAAAAACGAAACGGTAACATATTGAAAATGGTGCTCATCCGCAAAATTGGTGACAGTTATATTTGCCCTGTTGACTGTGACAAATTTGACCGCTTCTTAGAGGGCAACGTTAAGGCTTAATTTTCTAATATTAAAAATAGACCGAGGCAGAGTTTAATTCTGTCTCGGTCTTGTTTTTTTAGAGTTTTTACCTTGCTCACAAAAATCGGTTGGTTTAACTGTGCAAGTTGACCAAATGGTAATAAAAAAATATATAAAACCGTGATTTTTTTAGAAAAAGAGTCTTGTTTTACTCGGTTAAATGAGTTAATATATAGTAGATTAAGCATCTTTGGGATGCAAACAATTATTTTGCACAAAAGGAGATTTCAGTTATGGCAAAAAGAATTATTTCTGTTTTGATGTGTCTTTGCATCGTGCTTTGCTGCGCCGCTTGCGGCGGTGACACTGCCGATACACCATCAAATGCAGGCAACGACAAAACAAGCAGCACCGCTTCTAAAGCAGAAGGTGTTGTAAACAAGGGTCCTCACCCCACTCTTGAGACACCTTGGATTGCAGTTCCCTTTACCAGCCAGAAGCAAGCCGATGCAGGTATTGCAGGCGGCGAAGGCAGCCAGTGGCCTACATACATTTCATTCGACCAGATTGACGGCTCTTTGGCTTTCCTCGGTATCGACGTTGGCGGTATGTACCGCTCAAAAGACGGCGGTGTAACTTGGGAGCCTTGCACAATCGGTATTGAAGCAAGCGCATCATCCGGCGCAGAGGTTGACCCCATGAACATCAACCGCGTGCTTTGCGTTGGTGTTGACTCAGGCGCCTCCAAAACTCACGGACTTTATCTCTCAACCGACGGCGGCGAAAATTGGAAGCAGGTTAATTCCCAAAACGTTATAGGTCACCGTGACTTCCGTCATCAGATTGCTTATGACAAGTCAAGCTATGACAAGGATAAGGGTTACTGCACCACCGTTTACTACGTTCGCGAGTCTAAGAAGATTGGTGACCACTATCTTCCCCCAGTACTCTTTAAGTCAACCGACGGCGGCGAAACTTGGAAAGAGATAAACAAGGACAAGGCTATCGGTAACGGTATCATCTACGTTCATCCCGAAAAGGGTTGGGTTTACATTGCTAATGAGAACGGCGCTATCCGTTCAAAAGACGGCGGTAAAACCTTCAAAAAGATGCTTGACGCATATTGCTGTGGTATGAGCGTTGTAAACAGCAAGCCCAACAACATTTACATTTCTGCTAAAGAAGGCTTCTACGTTTCTACCAACGGCGGTGATTCCTTCACTGCAATCAACGAGTCAGGCTATCCCACCAGATACCCCGCTCGCGTTAACGTAAGCCCCGCTAACCCCAACAAAATGGTATTGCAGGACGACCACCTTTCTGATAACGGTAGCTATTCAAGCAAAATCTACTTCTCAGAGGACGGCGGCAAAAACTGGAAACAGAGCACCGTTGACTCTTCAATGTCTTTCGTTCCCTACAACATTCGTCAGACTGTTTTTGCATGGCATCCAAAGGATGAGAACGTTTGCATCTCTACCGGCGGTGATATGGTTATGCGCTCTACCGACGGCGCAAAATCATTCAAATGGTCAGGTAGCGGCTACAACGGCTCTTGCACCACCGGTATCTATATGAATGTTAACAACTATGACCTTGTATTCTGCTCAAATCAGGACTACAATGGTGCATTCACAAGCAACGGTGGTAAGACCTGGACTTATACTCCATGCTCAGGCAACGGTTGGGGCGGATATTCATACGGCGGTTACCCCATTGATAAGGATACCTGTGCTATAATCACCACAAAGGACAAGAAGGATTTCTATATCGTTATTATGACCAACGGCGGCACCATGCTTAATGAAACCGAAGTGTTTGTTAAGGGTCACAAGGTTGGTTGCGGTCTTGTAGGTAACGAAAACGTTATCTTCCTTGGTGAGTGGCGCAGCGAAGACAAGGGCGCAACTTGGACCCAGATGGACGGTTGCACCGGCGTTTACACCTGCACTAACGACGGCGTTTTGTACGGTCGTGACGGCTCCTTCCAGTTGGTTAAATCAACCGACGGCGGTAAGACTTGGGAAAAGGTTCGTATGGTTGAAAGCCTTGCAGACATTAAGTATGACGAATTCAACAAGCGTCTTCTCGTTTTGGCAGGCAGCACCATATATACTTATAACGAGCAAACCAAAAAAATGGAAGTTGCTATGAAGAACAGTTTCGGTAGCGGCTCTCACTTTGACGTTGACCCCAGAAACGGTAACGTTTACATCTCTATGCCCTCTACTGCAAGATGCAATCAGGTTGGCGTTGTTCGCACCACTGACGGCGGTAAGACTTGGGTTAACCTCTGCCGTGAGCCTAACGACGGAAGCGTAGGCCCTGACGGCGGTAAGAAGCCCGGATATATTATATTCAACCGTAAGTACAACGAGGTTTGGACCAACTGCGGTTGCCGCGGCGTTTGGAAAATCGGCGCAAAGGCATAATTGAATTAGTTTAAGTTATAAGGTCGGGGCGGAGGCTATCTCTTCCCCGACCTAAAAACCATTATTGCATATTATTTAACTACAGGTGTTTTATGGACGTAAGGTTGCAAGCAAAAAAACTTAATGGCTTGGTTAAGGTGCCATCATCAAAAAGCGCCGCTCACCGAGCAGTTATAGCAGGCGCTTTGTCAAAAGGTGAAAGCGTGATTAAAGGGGTTACAATGTGTGACGACATTGTGGCTACCATTGATGCGGTTAAAAGCCTTGGCGCAAAGGTTAACCTTTCGGGCAATACTGTCGCTGTAACAGGCATTGATATACCTGCAACCAAAACCACCATCGACTGCAAAGAATCAGGCTCAACTATAAGATTTATGATACCTTTAGCAGCGGCTTTTGGTACTAACGCAACCTTTATCGGAAGTGGCAGATTGCCAATGCGCCCTCTTGACGATATTATAACTGCGCTTACCGAATGCGGTGTGACCTTCAACAGATTAGGCAAGTATTATTTGCCCCTTGAAATTAAGGGTAAAACGGCACAAAAACAGGTTAATATTGCAGGCAACGTAAGTTCTCAATACCTTACGGGGCTGCTTTTCGCATCTGCAATAAGCGGTGGCAGTGTAGCATTAACTACCTCACTTGAATCTTCCGCTTATATTGATATGACCTGCCAGATGATTGAAAAATTCGGCGGTAAGGTTGATATAAACGACGGTGTCTACTCTTTATCGGGCAACCTTTCAGCAAGAGAGGTTGAGGTTGAAGGCGATTGGTCGGCGGCATCCTTCTTTTTTGAGGCGGCGGCACTTGGCAGTGAAATTGAAATTATAGGGCTTGACCCCTCTTCTAAACAGGCAGACAAGGTGTGCATTGATATTTTTGGCAAAATGGGTGTGGGCATCTCCTTTAAAGATGGAAAGTATCATCTTGTGCCTCCCAAAAAGCTTGTTGCCACAGATATGGATGCATCCCAGTGTCCCGATTTGGTGCCTGCAGTTGCAGTTGCTATGGGCTTTGCAGAGGGCAGGTCGGTAATTTATAATGCAAGGCGGCTTAGAATTAAAGAAAGCGACCGACTTAAAGCAGTTGCCGACGGACTTGAAGCTCTTGGCATTAAAACAAAACTTGAAGACGATAAAATCACCATTTTCGGCGGAGTTGGTCACGGCGGCACTGTTGACAGCGTTAACGACCACCGCATAGCAATGGCTTTTGCCTGCGCTTGCAATGCCGTAAATGATGAAATTACTATAAAGGATGCTCATTCGGTGAGCAAATCATACCCCGATTTTTATGACGTGTTTAGTGGGTTAGGAGGCAAAGTCGATGTCATCAATAATAGGTAAAAACATTACTCTTTCTGTTTTCGGCGAAAGTCACGGTGAGGCTATCGGCGCTCTTATTGACGGATTGCCCGCAGGCATTCCCGTTAACAAAGACAACATTTATGCACAAATGGAGCGCCGTGCACCCGGCAGAGACAAATCTGCCACACCCAGAAAAGAAAAAGATATGCCAAAGATAATATCGGGTGTTCTTGACGGCTTTACCACAGGTATGCCCCTTTGCGCGATGATTGAAAACGGTGACACACGCTCTGCCGACTATTCCTATTTAAAAGACACTCCGCGTCCCTCTCACGCCGATTATCCTGCTTCGGTTAAATACGGTGAGCATTTTGATATAAGAGGCTCAGGTCACTTTTCAGGCAGACTGACTGCGCCCATCGTTTTTGCAGGTGCAATATGCCGTGAAATTCTTGCAAAAAAAGGCATAACGGTTGGCGGTCACATTCTTAGCATCGGTAATGTTGAGGATACTCCTTTTGATAAAACAGACGTAAACAATGATTTGATTAAAGAGTTGTCTTTGTCCTCTTTCGGTGTTATTGACAGCGATAAAGAGGCACAAATGCGTGATTTAATAGAGTCTGCACGCCTTGACGGAGACAGTATCGGCGGTCAGATTGAAATTGCCGTTACAGGTTTACCCGTTGGTATAGGTGAGCCTATGGCAAGAGGTGTGGAAAGCGTTATATCCTCTGCACTTTTTAGCGTGCCTGCCGTAAAGGGCGTTGAATTTGGCGCAGGCTTTGATATTGCCCGTATGAGAGGCAGTGAAGCCAATGACAGATATATTAACGCGAATGGTAAAATCGCCACTGCAACCAACAATAACGGAGGTGTTTTAGGGGGTATTACCACAGGTATGCCCCTTATTGTAAAGGTTGCGGTAAAGCCTACTCCCTCCATTTCAAAAGAGCAGAAAACCCTTAACGTTAAGACAATGACCGAGGATAGCCTCGTTATAAAAGGCCGTCACGACCCTTGTATTGTGCCAAGAGCGGTATCTGTTGTTGAAGGTGCGGTATGCCTTGCCCTTTGCGACCTTATGAAAGAGGGTGGCTTACTGTGAATTTAGCAGATATTCGCAAGGATATAGACCAGATTGACAAGCAACTGGTTGAGCTTATTCTTAAACGAATGGACTGCTCACGCCGTGTTGCCCAATATAAAAAAGATAACGGCTTGCCTGTGCTTGACGCATCAAGAGAAGCCGCTATTCTTGATAAGGTTGCCGAAATGGGCGGCGAACACGCAGATGCTATGCGAATGATATACTCCGCAATTATGGAGCAATCAAAAGCCTTACAGTACCCCTTTGTTGAAAATAAATCAGTTCGTGAGTTTGTCCCCCTGAAGCCTCATCTTGAGGTTAAAAGCATTGCCTGTCAGGGTATTGCAGGTGCATACAGTGGTTTAGCAGGCTCTACCCTTTATCCCAACGCCGAAATTACCTATTGCGAAAGCTTTGCCGAGGTCTGCCGTCTTGTTAAAGAGGGCAAGGTGGAATATGGTGTTTTGCCTGTTGAAAACTCTTGGGCAGGCTCTGTCCACGAGGTTTACGATTTGCTTATTAGCGGCAAATTCTTGATTGCAGAAAGTATTGATGCAGTTATCCACCACAATCTTATAGGTTGCAAGGGTGCGAAAATCAGTGATATTAAGCGTGTAGTATCCCATCCCCAAGCACTTCGTCAATGCGCCGAAACGGTTGAAAGTATCGGTGCAGTTCCCACAGAATGCAGTAACACTGCAGTGGCTGTAAAATCGGTTGCCGACGGTAAGGATAAGTCTGTAGGGGCAATCGGATCTGCTCAAGCGGCTAAAACATACGGCCTTGAGATAATTAAAAGCAATATTGCATCAAGCTCTTTTAACACCACCCGATTTGTTTCAATCTCGTCGGTTGCCCAACGGTGCGACGATGCAGATAAGATAAGCATTGTTTTCACCGTTAGCGGTCACGATAAGGCAGGTTCTTTGCTTACTGTTCTTGAGCATTTTGCATCCTGCAATATGAGCCTTTCAAAAATCGAGTCAAGGCCTATCAAAAACAGTAAGTTTGAATACGTTTTTTATGCCGATTTTAACGGCAATCTTAAAGAGCCTAAGGTTGCAGGTGTGCTTGCCACCTTGGCGGAAGAATTGCCCGAATTTGTGCTTTTAGGTAACTACCGCGAGGGGTTAACACAGTTCGAATAAATATTAAGGTGACAAAATATGAAAAACAATTTTTCTGAAAAAAGCGATGCTTTGTTAAAGCAAAAAACTACCGACGAGATACTTTTTTATCGCTCGGATTTTGCTGACAAATGGTTGCACAAGGGCGGTTTGCTTTTTAAGTTTGCCGTCATTCTTGCTTGGATTGTAGGCATATACAATGCCGTTATGTTTTCTGCGCAAACTCTCGGCTTTTGGTTTGTTGCGGCGGACAATTCCGCTCTTGTAAGTGATGCAAGAAATGCCACAATCATTTTAGCCTTGGTTGTTATTTATCTTGTGCTGCTTTTCTTTAAAAAGCACTTACCATCATCGGTAGTTTCCCTTGTGTTCGGCGTGTTTTATCTTGCAAACACATCCCTTTGGACCGATGAGGTTGTGCACGAATCAAACAAGCTGACCACCGCTTACCTCTACATCCCCGCTACCATTCTGGCTATGCTTCCTGCAATTTATATGCTTGTTACTATTGTTGCAGACAAGATAGAATTCAGTCACACATATAATAAGATTGTAGAAAAGATTATTGCCACCTATCATAATAAAGAGGGCGAGGTTACCACTGAAGAGGAGTGGGATAGGCGCATTGAGGAGTACGTTACCCCTGCAAAACACCAAAAGCCTAAAAAATCATTACGCAAAAAACTTGACAAAAACAATGAGCAATCGGAGTGAGTTTATGAAACGACTGTTTGCAATTATATTGATTGCGCTTTTTCTTTGCGGATGCTCTGCCCATAAGAGTGATACATCCTCAAAGCCCCTTACCGACTATCCTGCAACCGCCTTTGACATTACAATAAAAAAGTGTCCTCAAAAGGTTATATCCCTGTCTCCTGAAATAACTGATATTATCTTTGCCCTCGGTAGTGATGCTCAGCTTATCGGCGTATCTAAAGATTGTGTTACCGAAAAAGAGCTTATCCGCTACGGCACCTCTGCAATACCCGACCTTGAGGCAATTAAAGCCGTAAAACCCGATTTGGTTTTTGTTACCGATTATGCTTATGAAGACGATATTCGTATTTTAGAGGACGCAAAAATCAAGGTTGCAAAGGTTAAAAGTGCCACCGAGTACATTGGACTTGGCAACCTTTACAACGACGTTGCCCTGCTTATGAGCGGCGAAATCACAGGCACAAGAAATGCCGCCAACACCTTTAATACCATTGATGGCAAAATCAAATCTGCCGCCAACAGTAACAGCAAAAAGGTTAAAGCCGCAATTTTTGTTAACGATCGGGTAACTCTTGAAAAGGGCGGATTGTCTGCTGAGCTTGTTAAATTTGCAGGTGTGCACACCTTAATTTGCGGCAGTGACAACGAGATAATCAAGTCAAAGCCTGATTTAATCCTTTGCCCTGTGGGCAGCGGCGAGGCGTTTATCACCCGTTTTGGTGAAATAACCGTTAAAGAGTTTGACCCGTCTTTGCTTGACCGCAGAGGAGTTAAAATGGTGGATATTGTTGCTCAAATTATTTCTGTTTTGGAACAATAAAAACTTTTTTAAAAAATAAAAAAATAATGCTTGACAAAACCGAATGACTGTGTTAATATAATGCTTGTTCCGAGTCGGTGCTTATTGCCGTGAGGGTCCACCTGTTCCCATCCCGAACACAGAAGTTAAGCTCACGAACGCCGAAAATACTTGGGTGGTGACGCCCTGGGAAGATAGGTCGGTGCCGACACAAAAAACAGTCGCTTAGGCGGCTGTTTTTTATTTTTCATAAAAGGATGTGAGAAAATGAAGCATAGCGAAGAACAACTTGCAACAGGAAAAATGTTGCCCCTTATTTTAAAAATGGCGTTGCCCTCCATTGCCGCGCAGGTGGTTAATCTGCTTTACAGTATTGTTGACCGCATATATATCGGTCATATGGATAACGTAGGAACCAACGCTTTAGCCGGCATCGGTATTACAGGCTCCGTTATTATGCTTATTGCCGCATTTTCCTCCTTTGTTGGTGGTGGCGGCGCTCCCCTTGCCTCTATTGCTCTTGGTAAAGGCGACCGACAGCGTGCCGAAAAAATACTGGCAAACGGTCTGTCACTGCTAATCTTTTTCGGTATTACCACTGCCTGCATCACCTATATATTTAAGGATAGCCTTTTGCGGCTTATCGGCGCAGACGACGTTACCTTTGGGTATGCCTCTGATTATCTGTCTGTCTATCTTGCGGGCACGTTGTTTGTTATGCTTTCTGTAGGACTTAACAGTTTTATTTCCTGCCAAGGCAGAGCTGATATTGCTATGATTTCGGTGGTTATCGGCGCAGTGCTTAATATCGCTCTTGACCCTTTGTTTATATTTACCTTTAATATGGGGGTATCGGGTGCCGCTCTTGCTACCGTTATTTCACAGTTTTGCAGTGCCCTTTTTGTAGTTTGCTTTTTAACCTCTAACAAGGCAAGTTTGCAAATCAAATTCAATCTTATGGCCCCTGATTTTAAGATAATCGGTTCAATTGCCGCTTTAGGTATTGCCCCATTTATTATGGCATCTACCGAAAGTGTCATTGGATTTGCTCTTAACAGCCAGCTTCAGCGCTATGGCGGCGCAATATACGTAAGCGCCCTTACGGTTATGCAAAGCACCGTTCAGCTTGCAAGCGTGCCTATCACAGGATTCGGTCAAGGTGTAACGCCGATTTTAAGTTATAATTACGGCGCAGGCAATGCGAAAAGGGTGAAACAGGGCTTTAAAATTATGCTTGGTGTAATATTCACCTTTAACTTTGTTTTAACCTTGTCTATGGTTTTACTGCCAAAGGCATACGCTTCCTTGTTTACCGACGATAAGCAGTTGATTGAACTGGTTGGCAGAGTGATGCCTTTGTTTATATCAGGATCAATTATTTTTGGATTGCAGCGCAGTTGTCAAAACACCTTTATTGCTTTAGGTCAGGCTAAAATATCTTTATTTATTGCCATTTTGCGAAAAATTTTATTGCTTGTTCCCCTTGCTTATATTTTACCCATTTTCTTCGGGGTTGAGGGCGTATACATTGCAGAATCGGTTGCCGACGTAATTGCGGCTGTTACTTGCTTTACTTTGTTTTTGATACTATTTCCAAAAATCATGAAAAAGTGCCATAAAGATTAAAAAACAGTCGGTTTTTACCGACTGTTTTATCTTAAAGTTAAATTATCCTTGCCCTGCATTTTTGTCAGATAGCTTGTGGGACTTACGCCAATCACCCTTTTAAACACTGTTGAAAAATAATTAGAATCTGTGTAGCCTAAACGCTGAGAAATCTCTTTCACGCTTAATCCCTTACGAAGCATGGATATGGCACTGTCCATTTTCATTCGGCGGTAAAACTGCACTACACCCATTCCTGTAAACTGCCTGAAGGTTTGCTTGACACTGGAGGGACTCATATTGCATATACGGGCAATATCATCAACCGTAAGATTGGTGTTGATATTATCGGTCAGGCAACGGACAATTTCGGTATATTTGCGAACACCTGCCGCAGAGGAGCGTATTGTTTCGCTGGGTGAACGGTTGGGGAAAAGGGACATAACCAGATTTTCAAGGCGATTAATGGTAATCTGCGCAGTTGGAGACTTTTGTCGTTTGATTGCAATACCGTTGTTTTCAAATTCATCCTGTATATGCTCGATTATATCGCACATCTGTTTGGCTGTTTCACCGTCAAGCTCGTAGACGCAATCGGTTATTTCGGCATCAATTTCTGCATCAAAAGAAATTGTTGCAAGCTTGGGAGGGGCTCCCTCACCTGCCCAAAGGCGATGAAAGGTCATTGGTCGGTGAATTATTGCGTGGCCTGCATTAACTGAGAATATATTGCTGTCAGATGCCACGCAAACCGTTCCGTCAAGGACAAAGCTAATCTCCCAAAAATTATGTGTTTCGCCAACAAAATTAAAATCATACCCATATTGCTGAATAAATGCGGTGTAAAGAGCCGTGATATTTATCATTTTCTTAATATGACAGGGATACCAAACTTCCACAAGCCACACCTCCTAACTATTTGTCTTTTTTTAAAGAAAAAATGCATATCTTTGACTTTACATATAAATTCGTTCGCAATACAATTATTACATAACCCTATAAATTAGTCAAGAGAAATTTTATAGGGTTTTTTTCACAAAATACTTGAATAATACACGGGTTTTGGTGTATAATATACGTGCACCAACCTAATTAAAGGAGCAGTGCTTTATGGACAGAAACGAACTTTGTTTGCAAATTAAGGATGCCGTTAATCATTTTCAGTTTAACGGTAAACCTGTGAGGTACGAAAGATATGGCAACGGCCACATCAACGACACCTTTAAGGTTACAACTGAAAAGGGCGGAGTTTTCACCGATTACATAGTTCAGCGTGTCAACACCGACATCTTTACCGACCCCAATATGCTGATGAACAATATTAAGTTGGTAACCGATTACATACGTGGCCAAATTGCCGCTAATGGCGGTGACGCGCAGCGCGAGGTTATGCAGGTTATTCCTACCGATGCAAACCAACTCTATTACACCGACGTTAACGGCAGTGCTTGGCGCGCTTATCTGTTTGTAGTTGATTCTGTTTGTCTTGATGCGCCGCGCAATACCGACGATTTGGAAAAATCCGCACGGGCTTTCGGTCAGTTTGCAAGCACGCTTGCAGGCTTTGATGCCGAAAAGTTGGGCGAGCCTATTCCACGTTTTCACGATACTCCCAACCGTTTTGCCAATCTTATGACGGCATATAATACCGATAAGTGTGGCAGAGCAAGTGAGGTTAAAGAGCTGATTGACTTTGCCAAAGAGCGTGAACAGTTCACCTACGCTTTGCAAAACAGCGGCGTACCCCTTCGTGTAACCCACAACGACACAAAGCTTAACAACATTTTGCTTGATAAAGACAGTTACGAGGCTTTGTGTGTTATTGACCTTGATACCATTATGCCCGGCTACTCGGCAAACGATTTTGGTGATATGATTCGTTTTAGCGCCAACACCGCAAAAGAGGATGAAGCCGACCTTGACAAAGTTCAGGTTAATCTTGAACTTTACGAGGCTTGTGTAAGGGGTTATATAGAGGGTACAGGCGGCGGTCTTACCGAGCAAGAGCTGTGGACTCTTCCCATTGGTGCAAAAATGATGACCTTCGAGTGCGGTATGCGCTTTTTGACCGACTATCTTGAAGGGGATACCTATTTCCGCACGGCTTATGATAAGCATAATCTTGTGCGTTGCCTTAACCAATTTAAACTGCTTAGCGAACTTGAAAAATGCGATGAGCAGATTAAAAATATTATCCAAAAATATATAACGGAGTGATTTTAATGAAGTTTATTGAAGTAGAAACCTATGCCGAATTGTCTAGATTAGGCGCCGATATTATTGCCGAGGTTATTAAAAGCAAGGATAATCCTGTTTTAGGTTTGGCAACAGGCTCATCCCCCGTTGGCATTTACGAAAATCTTGTAAAGAAGAACAAGGCAGGCTTACTTGATTTTTCAAAGGTTGTTTCTGTTAACCTTGACGAGTATCTTGGTCTTGACGGCGACCACGAGCAAAGTTATCGCTACTTTATGAACGATAATCTGTTTAATCACGTTAACATTGACAAAGCCAACACCTACGTGCCCAACGGCAAGGCAGAGGATATTGTTGCTGAGTGCGAGGCTTATGACAAGCGCTTGCAGGATTTTGGCGGCAGTGATATTCAGCTGCTCGGCATCGGTCTTGACGGTCACATTGGCTTTAACGAGCCTGATGATTGCTTTACTGCTCAAACCCACGTGGTTGAGCTTGACCCCTCTACTATCGAGGCTAACGCTCGCTTCTTTGAAAGCAAGGATATGGTGCCTCGCAAAGCAGTTACTATGGGTATGGCAGGTATTATGCAGTCTAAAAAGATTCTTATTATTGCCAACGGTGCCGCAAAGCGTGATATTCTGATGACTGCTATGTACGGTAAAATCACACCCGAAGTGCCTGCATCAATTTTGCAGCTTCATCCCGACGTTACTGTTATTTACAGCAAAAACTAATTACTGTTGATATTAAGCACGCCTTGTGGTATACTGATGTTATCACAAGACGTGCTTTTGTTATATTTTATAGAGAGGTCTTTTTATGAGCAGTAATTTGCCAATCGGTATTATTGATTCAGGCTTGGGCGGACTTAGTGTTTTGCGCGAGCTTTTAAAGATTATGCCCAATGAAAATTATATATTTTTCGGCGATTCTGCCAACAATCCTTACGGCACTAAAAGTGTTGAAAAGGTGGTAGAATTAACCGTCAGCAATGCCAACAAGCTGTACGATATGGGTGTAAAGGCCATGGTTATCGCCTGCAACACTGCCACCGCAGTAGGCGCACCCGTGCTTCGCGCCACCTATCCCGACAGAATTATTGTAGGTATTGAGCCTGCGCTAAAGCCTGCCGTGCTTTCTAAAAGCAATCCAACCGTATTGGTTATGGCTACTCCCCTTACACTGCAGCAGGACAAATTTCTGTCACTAATGAAGCGTTATACCGAGGATGCTAATATTATCCCTCTGCCTTGCCCCGGATTGCCTGAGCTTATAGAGGCAGGCAATTTTTGTGGCAGAGAAATAGAGAGTTATTTAGAGCGTTTATTTGCCCCATTTGACAAGAGTAAAATTGACTCTATCGTCCTTGGTTGCACCCACTATCCCCTGATAAAAGAGCAAATTGCAAAGTCTTGGGGGCAAGCGGTGGATATATTTGACGGCAGTGAGGGTACTGCAAGGCACACCCGCAATCTGCTTAAAGAGGCGGATTTGCTGAATGAAGATAATCAGGCAGGCAAGGTAACTCTGCTTAACTCACTTGACAGTGATAAAATTAAAGAATTAGAACAAAAGATATTGTTTGGTTAAAAAACTCCCGATTCGTACGAGTCGGGAGTTTTTGCGGGCAATTCGTGAATTGCCCCTACGAACTGCGCTAAATCGTGTCTATTGAATATACCTTCTTACGAAGCGCGATATATTGCTTCGCAATACGTTTTTTTGCGGTGGGAGCAAGCCCCCGCCCTACGAGGTGGATTGAAAGCCACTACTATTCAATATTTATTTCAACATAGGTAATTTTACCTTTGGGGGCATTGAATGCCAAATTGTATTTGCCACTCTCTTCCCTTTCAAGTGGGAACTCATAAGTAAGCGTGCCCTCTTTAATATATCCGCAGTTGCAAGGGAATTGACTATCGGCAGGAACCTCTTGCATATCGGCAGGTTTGGGGTTTTTGCGAAGTCCTGCAGGCAAAGGTTTGCCATTTGCAGTAACTTTAAGTTGCTCTGCGCTAGCGCTGTCAATACCGATTATCACGTTAACCGTTGCATCAGGCAAAATTTTGCCAACGGACACAGCAAGCACCTTTTCGTTACCGTCAAGTTCTATTGGCAGAGGTTTATATATCTGACAGCCTTCGGGGCAAGTATCCTGTTCGGTCACTATAAATCGCATAGGATGGCGCTGAACTTGCTCTAACGAGCCGCAAGTATTAAAAATTTCAGCACTGCGCTCGCCGCGGATTTTACCGTAGGAAGTAGTGTTCAGGGGATTTACATAGTAATTAAACAAATACATTCCGTCAGCGCCGTCGGACAGATAGCGGTTGCAGTATCCCCTGACCACGTCGGCGGTAGAATGGCAGGCAGGCGAGCCACAGACGGTCTGTGTGTCAATGCAAGCCAATATTTCAGTATTGGGCAAAACCTCTTTCCACTGTGGGATAGGCATATCGCTGTCGTTAGTCTCCCACCTAGGAGATACAACCACGGTATCTACAAGATTATTTTTTGTAAGGGTTATAATATCAAAGCCGTACTCTTTGTTTTGCAAAACGTCCCTCATCAAACGAATCGCCGTCTTGATGGGATGGTTGTATTTTTTCTCGTATTTTGTGACGATTGCCTTTGCCTTTTGCATAAAATCATTAATGATTTCGCATTTGTCCCTTTGATTTACATAGTCAAAACTGCGAATTTCACGCATAAAATCATACTCTATGCCGTCAACGTCATACCTGCTCAGCACTTCATCAATATAGTCAAGAAACTTGTTTCTGACCTGCTCTACGCTATAATCAAGGCAGGATTGGTAGTAATCGCAATCGTATCCGCTTTTGTACGACTCGGGGTTAACGAAACGATTGCCGATTATCCAGCCGTTGCGTTGGGCTTCGTAAAAGAAATCGGTTCGCCAATTGCTTGTTGCATCAAAGGGAAAGTGGCAATCGTTCATTCTGATAGATGCCCAAGGGGTAATACCCATCTCTTTGCAACGGGCAAACCACACGTCAAAGGGGTCAATGCCATACTCCTTATATACGGTGTATATGCCACGGTTGCTCTTTTTATAATCAACTGCAATTCCGTTTTCAACGGTTTGGTCGTGCTTGTCAAAAACGTCGGTAAAAACCTTGCTTTCAAAAAGAGAGCGTTGGCAATTAATACACAACATAATATCCGTAACGTTTGTATTGGCGTATAGGTCAATAAAGGGATACATATCTGCCCTTGATATGCTATCGCCCTTTTCATCTTTTATATCAACAAGGTTATTTAGAAATTGGGAAGCGTAATCATTGCTGTCAATATTAACGTACAATTTGCTCATCATCGTACCTCCTCATATTCTTTGACTAAAGGATAGCATTTTGATAAATCAAAGTCAAGAGAAAATAGAAACAGCCCTTGACCGACGATTCAAACTTCATCAGGTCAAGGGCTATTTCTGTTCACTCTTAGTATCTAACATCTTATTTGGCTACCTCCTGTATTCTTATAATTTGACTTGCAATCTTAACTGTTGACCGGTTTTAAAACTCTTATTTTCCTTTATGTGAATTCTCGTAAGTGAGATAGACTTTTGTTTTAACCTGTTCACTTCTAAAATTGCAGTCATTGTTAACTCTTTATTTGCTTATTTAATTTTCGGTCTCACCCTTTCTTGAGCTTTTTGGTTTTTACCTATACATTGGTATCACCCTTTCTTTGACTATATAGTAGCATCTATTTTATGAGATTTCAATTCGCAAAATAAATAAAGTTAAAATCCTGAAATTATGCAAAACACAGATTTTTAGCCCGTAGTTACGATTTTTATTGACTGTCAGTTTCGGTTGTGTTAGAATAAATATGTTGGCGGTCTTTGTGGCACACTCTTTTTAGAGTGTGCCGCTGTTTTTTATAAAAAACGGCAAGAGCAAGCAAGCCCTCACCCTACAAAAAACAGCGTGTAAATTACACGCTGTTTCTGTTTTTATGCACGTAAATATAAAGAGGAATTGCCGCAACACAAAAGATTGCCGCAACCAGCATACCTGCTTTCATTCCCAATTGTTCGGGTGTAATTGCAAGAGCTTGGCTTAAAGATTCAATCCACCCTGCCGTCATAACGCCGTCGGTGGTTATACCGATAAGCTGAGGCACAACTGATGCGCCAAGGTCACCGCCTGCCGCCATCATTGCAAAAATAAACACTCCCCCTTGGGTAATCTTGCTTTCGGCAAATATCAGACTGCCGGGCCAAAGCATAGAGGTGCAAAAGCCCGTAAGCGCAACGGCAATCACGCCCACGAATGCAACGTCGCAAAAGACGACGGTCAGGTAACAAATAGTGGCGCCAATCATTCCAAAAAGCAACACCTTGGTTACTTTCTTTCCGATTTTTGCATAAAGCGACCTGCCAAGTCCTAACATAACGGCAAAAAGGGCAACACCGAACATATCGCCCCAAATTTTCGGCAGACCTAAGCCCTGCTCCAAAAAGCCCGAACTCCACTGCGCCATTGACACTTCTGCCGCACCGCCGAAAAATATTGTAAGCACGCACACCCATAGCCATTTGTTTTTCATAATGCTTATGGCACCTGACACCTTTTCGGGTGTTTCTACCTTTGGCATATCGGCACCTAAGTATAATACAAATGAGATTAGCGGCACAACCGACAGTGCAAGTGCAAGCCAGTGCCAATTTTTATCACCGAAAAGAGCAATATAAAGGGTGCTGATTATGGTTACAGGCACAACTCCCCAGGCGTATATTGAGTGGAGCTTGCTCATTTCTCGATCGGGATTTTCTGAGGGAATAGCAGCAATTACGGGGCTTATCAGTACCTCTGCAAAGCCACCCGAAATTGAAAACAAAAGGGTAGCAAGCAACATTCCTGCATAGGCTACATCGGGAAAAAGCACAGGCCACAGAGTATATATTAAAAGCGAGATGAAGGTGAGCAAGGGTGTAACTTTTACGGCTAAGGGTATATTGAATTTGTGAGAATAAAAACTGAACGCAAGGTCTATAAAAAGTTGAGCACTGAAACTTAAAAAGACTAAAAAGCCCAACTGTGTAAAGGATATGCCATACATTCGGTTAAAGGTCAAAAAGAGCACAGGCGGCATATTTGCCATAACTGCCATTGCAACGTTGGTTGAATAGCAGGCAAGTTTTAAACGATGGTATTTTTGCATAGCGCCACCCCTTTTCTTTTAATACACACAAATGCATTATAACCCTGCAAATAGGCTTTGTCAAAGGTATTTTAAAATAGGGGTTGACAAATTGTTCTACATTATGTAGAATAAAACTGTACTACACGGTGTAGAATGATAAGGAGGCGATAACAATGGCAGAAATACAAATGGGTGCCGTTGAGTCAAAATTTGCAGATATTATATGGGAAAACGAGCCTATATCCACAACCGAGCTTACAAAACAAAGCGAAATTTTACTTGGTTGGAAAAAGACTACATCTTACACAGTGCTTAAAAGGTTGTGTGACAAAGGTATATTCAAAACCGACAAAGGCAGTGTGACCTCTCTTATTTCAAAAGAGGAGTTTTATGCTTTGCAAAGCGAAAGGTTTGTTGAGGAAACCTTTGACGGCTCACTGCCTGCGTTTCTTGCCGCATTCACAAAGCGCAAGGCTCTATCCCCCGATGAAATTGAGCAGCTGCGCCGATTGGTACGGGAGTATGAGGAGGAATAACTATGGCAAAGTTGTTTTTAACCCTTTTAAATATGAGCATAACTGCAGGTTGGATTGTTGTTGCGGTTGTAATTTTGCGGTTATTTCTCAAAAAATCACCCAAGTGGATTAGTTGTCTGCTTTGGGGATTGGTGGGACTCCGCCTTGCTCTTCCCTTTTCAATAGAAAGTATTATGAGCATTTTACCAAGCGCAAAAACCTTGCCCGACGATATTTTAAACGCCAACAGTTTCAGAATTGATTCGGGAGTAAGTTTTGTTGACAGCAGTGTTAACGAATATTTGGGAAGTCATTATTATGAGGGTGTGACCGTGCCTGCCTATCACGGCTTTAATCTTATGACCTCTTTAAGCATTTTGTGGCTTGCAGGTATCGTTTGGATGCTGATTTACGCGTTGTTAAGTTATCTTAAAATTAAGAAAAGAACGTCAGAAAGCGTAAAACATTCAAAAGGCATTTATCTGTGCGATAAAATTGACACCCCCTTTATTCTGGGGCTTATCAGCCCAAAAATCTATCTGCCATATGATATGAGTGAGAATGATAAGGAATACGTTATTGCTCACGAGCAGGCGCATCTAAAACGCCTTGACCACATCTGGAAGCCCTTGGGATTTGCTCTGCTTACTGTTCACTGGTTTAATCCGCTTGTGTGGGTGGGATATATTCTGCTTTGCAGGGATATTGAACTTGCCTGCGATGAAAAGGTCATCAAGGATATGGGCGTGCAGTATAAAAAGCCCTACTCAGAGGCACTGATAAATTGCAGTGTTCCAAGGCGTATGATTGCCGCCTGTCCCTTGGCTTTTGGTGAGGTGGGCGTTAAAGGCAGAATCAAATCGGTGCTTAGCTACAAAAAGCCTACATTCTGGATAATAATTCTTAGCGTAATTGCAGTTGTTACGGCATCGGTTTGTCTTATCACCAACCCAAAAAGCAATCCTAAACCCAACAAGCCAAGCAGCTCTGACACTCAAAGCTCGGTCAGTTCGGATATTGATTCAAGCAGTTATTTAGAAAACTATTTGAACTCAATGAAAGATAAAACCGATATTTATTTCTACTCTGCACCATTACAAACCAGCGAAATATATGACGCAGTCATAAACAAGGTTTACTATGCTGATGAAAATGATATTACAAATCTGCTTAAATTGTTAAAAGAGCAAAACTGGCAAAAAATCCAACTAAATGACCTTGAATACGCGTATGACGGTCATATATCTTATAATCAACATATATATTTTAATCTTACCTATAAAATATTACGCTACAACGATTACATCTGCACTGCAAATGACAACGCGATAAACATTTTAAAAAAATACTCCAAAGAAACGGTCGATTGTCATTATGCTGTAGTTAATGGGTCAACAGGCTACTATACAAACAACGGCGACTATTATGAAACGCAGGTATCCTATGCCAACAGTTCCTATAACCAAGAGATTTATAAGCACGCTCTTAACTCATCAAAATTCAATAGCAATCCGACTTCAGATAAAATTTTTCCCGGTTTGCCTATTTACAGAATTGACAGTTTGACGGAGTTAAAGGAATTTAAAGACAAATTTAAGGACGATTTAACCTTTGACAGCGGTTATGATGAGGTGCCCTCATTTAACAGCGTAACGGCAAATTATGACGACAAGTTCTTTAAAGAAAACGCTTTGTTTTTGGTTTACGTTGAGGCTACAAGCGGCTCTTATCGATACAACGCTCACAGTATTTACAACGACGGCAAGGAATTTAAAATTGCCATACACAAGGTACGTAATCCCGAAGTACACACCGAAGATATGGCAGGTTGGTTTGTAACGGTGGGTATAAGCAAAAATGCAGTTAAAAACTGCACCGATTATAATGCGTATATATGCAAATAAAGTTAAAAAGCAGAAGCACGAAAAATTCGTACTTCTGCTTTTTGCTTTAATCAAAATAGCCTTTATATTCTATCTTTACATTATCATTTGGGAAAAGGTGGGCATACAAATCTACAAAATAGTCGTCGGTCATACTGGCGATATAATCCACCACTATTTGATTGGGCTCGGTTTGTTCATAGGGAACGGTACGCTTATAATGCGCCTTGTTGACATAGGCTATATGGTGTGTAAATATGGGCGAGGATTCATCACCGCTTTGCAGGTCGTCAAGCAGCCGCTCATACATTTTTGCCATCATAGGCTTGACGGTGGCGCTTAATTCTTGCTCTACCCTTTTATTCTTATAAATCTGCTCGTAATTGTCTGCTTTTGCCTTTTTCAGTGCGGCAAAGTGGTCATCGTCCATTTTAATATAAGGCTTGCCGTAACTATTCTCAACAATATTAACCATCATATTATTTATAATCTCGGCATTATAAACGCCGATTGCACCCGACTCGTAACCACTGTGGCATGCGATATGGGCACGCTCTGCATCCTGCCTATCTTTGCCAAGATAGGCAATTATATCGGAAATGCGCATTACGCATCCCTCAAGGGTGCAAGGAGCAAGACGGCGCACGTTGGCTTTGTTCTGATAGCAAGAGTCTATCTGTCTGTCAAACTCATCAAAATCGGCAAGGGGTACGGGGTGATATTCATTCTGCTCCATTTCGCCGTCATGAGCGGCAATACCGTTAAGAGTCTGCAGGGTTATATTATAGGGAAATATGCCGTCAAGCACTCGCACAGAATGAATATTGTGGCTGAAATGCCTGCCTGCGTGCTGATAATAAAGTTCATCTAGAAAACTTTCGCCTGCGTGACCAAAGGGAGTGTGCCCTATATCGTGTCCAAGCGCAATAGCCTCTATTAAATCAAGATTTAAGCCCAGCGCTTTGCCGATAGTTCGGGCTATGCGAGAAACAAGTTGAACGTGTAATCCCCGACGGGTTATATCGTCATTTTTATAAAAAGAGAATACCTGTGTTTTGTCGGCATAACGGTTGTAATAGGGGCAGTGCATAATTTTATCAATATCCCGTATAAAAGGAGTGCGTATTAAGGTTGCCTTGTCTTTATCGGAGTTGCGACGGGTTGCCTTTTCATCATCAAAAGCCACCAAGGATGCTCCTTGACGGCGGTCAGACAGTATTTTTTCGGTTGTTTGGTTAGAAAGATTTTCGTATTTGAGCATTTTATCACCTTATTTTTAACGCGCCCCACAAGTTGTTGCAGAGCGCGCGCTTTTACTTTTCAATATAATTCTTAATGGCGGCAATGGTTTCGTCACTGACAACGTGCTCTATTTTGCAAGCATCCTTTGCTGCAACGTCATCTCTGACGCCGATTAACTCTAAAAATCGGGACAAAACGGTGTGCCGCTCAAAAATCTTTTTAGCGGCAAGCTTGCCCTCGTCAGTCAATGAAAGGCACCCATCCTTTGCCATCACAAGATAGCCGCCCTTTTTAAGAAGCCCCACTGCCCTGCTAACACTGGGCTTTGAGTAGCCCATATGCTCGGCAACGTCTATACTGCGGACGGCAGTGGATTTTTCGGTGAGCACATATATAGTTTCAAGATACATTTCAGCCGATTCGTGAAGATGCATTATTATCTCTCCTAAATATTGTTATATGTATTGTAACATAAACAAATCTTTTTTTCAAGGGGTTGGCAGAGTTGGTTTTTTTGCATAAAATTGCCAATACGCTATTGACATTTTACCTTGAGCGTGATATTATACTGAAGTAGTTAGCAATGGCTAATTTTTTATATACACATCAGTTAGCAATGACTAACAGGGAGATTTTTATTATGAATTTACTTCTGGCAGAAGAAGGAAAAGAATACATCATTCAGCAAATAGAAACCGACGATGAAGAGCTTGATGCCTTTTTGTTCTCTTTGGGGTGTTACAGCGGTGAGCCTATCACCGTTATATCACGTCAAAAAGGCGGTTGCGTTGTGTCTATTAAGGACGGTCGGTACAATATCGATAACCAGCTGGCAGAGGCTATCCTGATTTAAAGGGTAGCAGGGCGCGGCTGATTATTTTTGCTTATCAGTTAGCAACGACTAACTCTCGTATTTATGCAGCAGTGTCTGTTTAAATAACCACAAATATTTAGGAGGAGTAAAAATGAGAATTGCTTTAGCAGGCAATCCCAACAGTGGCAAAACCACTATGTTTAACGCCCTGACGGGAAGCAACGAAAAGGTCGGCAACTGGGCAGGTGTTACCGTTGACAAGAAGGAGCATAGCATTAAAAAAAGCTATTACAACGGCGCCGACGAGATTATATTGGTTGACCTGCCGGGTGCTTATTCAATGTCGCCCTTCACTTCTGAAGAAAGCGTTACAAGAGACTATGTTAAAAACGAAAATCCCGATGCCATTATCAACATTGTGGATGCAACCAATCTTAGCCGCAGTCTTTTCTTTACCACTCAGCTTTTGGAACTTGGTGTTCCTGTTGTTATTGCACTTAACAAGGCTGACGTTAACAAGAAAAAGGATACTAAAATCGATATTGACACTTTATCAGCTATGCTCGGTTGCCCTGTTATCAACACCGTTTCCACATCGGCAAAGGGACTAAAGGACGTAGTTGCCGCGGCTGTATCTAAAATCGGCAAGATTCAATCTGCGCCCTATTCACAGGGGGAGGTTGACCTTACCGACAAAAATGCGGTTGAGGAAGCTGACAGAAAGCGCTTTGCCTACGTTAACAAGGTTGTTGAACAGGTTGAAACCCGTAAAGTTTACACAAAAGACAGAAATTATCAAGACAAAATTGATGCCATTCTCACTAACAAATGGGTTGGTATTCCCATATTTGCCCTTGTAATGTTTCTTGTTTTTTGGATTTCTCAGGCAGGCCCCGGCGTTTGGGTTGCAGATTGGCTGACCGCTCTTTTAGAACAAGGTCAGGAGTGGGTTGGCGGACTGTTTGAGAATGCTCATCCCCTGCTTTCAGCCTTACTTGTTGACGGTGTAATAGGCGGTGCCATTGCCGTTATCGGCTTTTTGCCCCTTGTTATGATTATGTATTTTCTTATTGCGCTTCTTGAGGATTGCGGATATATGGCTCGCGCCTCGGTTGTGCTTGACCCCATATTTAAAAAGGTTGGTCTGTCGGGCAAATCGGTTATTCCTTTTGTAATAGGCACAGGTTGTGCTATCCCAGGTGTTATGGCTTGCCGTACCATCCGCAACGAGCGTGAGCGCAGAGCTACTGCCATGCTTGCCCCCTTTATGCCTTGCGGCGCAAAGCTGCCCGTTATTGCCCTGTTTGCAGGCGCCTTTTTCAGTGATGCAAGTTGGGTTGGCCCACTTATGTATTTTGCAGGCATTGTGATTATATTCCTTTGCGCCCTGCTTATTAACAAGATTACGGCATATAAGGTTAAAAAGTCATATTTTATTATTGAGCTTCCTGAATACAAGGTGCCGTCTTTTTGGCGCGCAACCCAATCTATGTGCAGTCGCGGTTGGTCTTACATAGTTAAAGCCGCCACCATAATTTTGCTTTGCAACACTGCCGTTCAGATTATGCAAAGTTTCGATTGGACCTTTAACCCTGCTAAAACTGCCGACTCTTCAATTCTTGCCTCTATTGCAGGGCCCTTTGCCTATATTCTTGTGCCTGTTGTGGGCGTGTTGTCATGGCAGCTTGCCGCCGCCGCAATTACAGGCTTTATTGCCAAAGAAAACGTTGTGGGAACCTTGGCAGTTTGCTTTGTGGGACTTGAAAACCTGATTGATGCTGAAGAACTTGCTATGATAGATGGCGCAGGTTCAGAGGTTGCAGGGGTTATGGCTATTACCAAGGTTGCCGCTCTTGCCTATCTTATGTTTAACCTGTTCACTCCCCCCTGTTTTGCGGCAATCGGCGCTATGAACAGCGAAATGAAGAGTGCAAAATGGTTGTGGGGCGGCATCGCACTTCAGCTTAGCGTTGGCTTTACAATCGGTTATCTTGTTTATACTATCGGCACCCTTATTACCGACGCCTCTGCACTCAACACTGCAGGTGCCATCGGAGGCGGTGTTGCCCTTGGAGTGATAGCCGCTATCATAGTTCTTCTGTGTGTAAAAGCAGATAAAAAACGGGAGGCAGACCACATTCTAAACGGCAAAAAAGCAAATGTTGCCGCAAAATAAACTAACGAGGTTTCTATGGAAAGCATTATTATTGCAATAATTATTTTAGTAATAGTCGGGCTTGCCGCCGCCTATATTATAAAAGAGAAAAAGGCAGGCAAAAAATGTATCGGTTGCCCATATAGCAGTGAATGTGCCGCAAAGGGCAAATGCGATTGTAATAAATGATAAGTAAAAAACTCCCTGTGAGGCACCATCCGTAAGGAAGGTGCCTCAACTAAGTTTACCCTTACGGGTAAGAGAAGTTACCTTTGATAGTGAAGTTATCCTACGGACAGTGAAGTTTCGCCTTGGGCGAAGATGGGCAAACTTAACTTCACTTGGTCTTGCAGACCAAACTTCACTGAGAATAAAATGAGCAACTTCACTTTTGCGACAGCAAAAATTTCACATTAAAACAAGTGATAACCGTTGTTTTGAGCATGGTAATATTACCTTTCTCAAATTGTGTAACCCTGTGAGGCACCATCCGTAAGGAAGGTGCCTCAACTAAGTTTACCCTTACGGGTAAGAGAAGTTATCTTTGATAGTGAAGTTATCCTACGGACAGTGAAGTTTCGCCTTGGGCGAAGATGGGCAAACTTAACTTCACTTGGTCTTGCAGACCAAACTTCACTGAAAATAAAATGAGCAACTTCACTTTTGCACGGCAAAAACTTCACATTAAAACAAGTGATGTAACCCACTATGACACTTTCAAGCCGAAAGTGTCTTTTTCTTTATAAAAAAGCACGGAAGACAACTTCTTTACGAAGTGTCTCCCTGTCGGGAGTTTTTTATATGTCAATTTTTGTTAAAATATGTTGAGGAATTCTTTTCCAAATGCTATAATCATCTTAACGAGGTGATTTTATGACTTGGCTGTTTATGGCTATTCTTTCGGCTGTGTTTGCAGGGCTTACTTCTATTCTCGCAAAATGCGGTATAAAAAAGACCGATTCCGATGTTGCCACCGCTCTGCGCACCATTGTTGTGCTTATTTTTTCGTGGATTATGGTGTTTGTGGTCGGCTCCTTTAATACAATCAGCCAAATTGGCACCAAGTCTTTAATTTTCCTTTGTCTGTCAGGTCTTGCCACAGGTGCATCATGGATTTGCTATTTTAAGGCGCTCGCTATAGGTGACGTCAACAAGGTTGTGCCTATTGACAAATCAAGCACCATTTTGACGGTACTGCTTGCCATAATCTGTTTTGGTGAAACAGAAAATCTTTGGATTAAATTGGTTTCTACCCTTGTTCTTGCCGTTGGCATCTTCCTTATGATTGAGAAAAAGCAATCTGATAAAGAGGAAAAGGGCAAATCTTGGATGCTTTTTGCAGTGCTTTCTGCCGTTTTTGCCGCTCTTACATCTGTGCTTGCAAAAATCGGTATTTCAGACGTGGAATCTAACCTTGGCACCGCTATTCGTACAGGCGTAGTGCTTATTATGGCATGGATTGTAGTCTTTGCCCAAGGTAAGCAGAAAAATCTTAAATCACTCGATAAAAAAGAGTTGTTGTTTATTGGTCTTTCAGGTGTTGCAACAGGCGCATCCTGGCTTTGTTATTACTACGCCATTCAAAAGGGAATCGTTAGCGTTGTTGTACCTATTGATAAAATGAGCATTCTTATTGCAGTCATCTTTTCCTACTTTGTGTTTAAAGAGAAACTGTCGTTCAAGGCTTTTGTGGGATTGCTGCTTATGCTTGGGTCAACCTTGGCAATGGCGCTTTGGTGCAGATAAGGAGATTTTGTAATGGATAAAATTTGGACAGATATGTATAATGCCGCCAAAGGCGTGCTTAAAGAACACAAGCTTTCTGATTATGCTACCTGCGGCGAGGTTGGGGCGGCAGTTCTTTCAAAATCGGGCAGGATATACACGGGCGTGTGTATTGACACCTGCTCTACCCTTGGTATTTGTGCCGAAAGAAACGCGATTTTTAATATGATTACCAACGGCGATTATGAGATTGACAAGGTGCTTTGCATAATGCCTGACGGCTCAAACGGTGCTCCTTGCGGTGCTTGTCGAGAATTGATGGTGCAAATTATGGCAGGTCATTACAAGGATATTGAAATTATGCTCGATTATAGTCAAAACAAGGTGGTTACCTTGGGGGAACTGACTCCTGAATGGTGGATAAAATGAAACTTTTAATCAGTGGACTTGTTAAGTTTTTATGCGGAATTTTACTTGTGGGACTGCCTATATTTTTGCCTGCCGGCAGTTTGGCTTTCCAATGCGGTTGGCTTTTTATGGGGCTATTGTTTGTGCCTGTTTTTATATTAGGCATAGTGCTTTTTATAAAGGCACCTCACCTGCTTGAAACACGGCTTAACGGCAAAGAAAAGGAAGCCACACAAAAGGGTGTTGTGGCATTATCCGGACTTATATTTCTTGGCGGTTTTATTGTGGCAGGGCTTGATTTTCGTTTCGGTTGGTCAAATATGCCCACCGCCGTGACGGTAATTGCTTCGGTGATTTTTATTATAAGCTACGGACTGTACGCTGAGGTAATGAGAGAAAACGCCTATCTGTCACGCACAATTGAGGTGCAGGAAAATCAAAAGGTGGTTGACACAGGGCTATACGCCATTGTGCGCCACCCTATGTATGCGGTGACAGTGTTAATGTTTTTGGCAATTCCGCTGATACTCGGCTCTTGGTGGGCGTTTTTGATATTCTTGCCCTACCCCTCTATTATTGCGGTGCGAATTCTCAACGAGGAAAAGGTGCTGTCAGAGCAGCTTGAGGGCTATGAGGAATATAAGAAAAAGGTAAAACACCGTCTTGTGCCATTTTTGTGGTAAGTTAAAAGGCTTCCTTCACGGAAGCCTTTTTTGGTTAATCATTATAGGGTGTGCTTTCAAACCCTTTGCTTTGCAAATTACAAACCATTTTGTCCAAAATTATTTTGCAGGGATTTGAAAACCATTTATACTTGCCAAACAACTTGACTAATATTGGGCTAAATGTGTAATAAATCTTTATAAACCATCTTCCAATGTGCTTTTTCGAAAGAGAATCATCACGAAATCTTCTTAAAACCCATACTTCAGGGCAATCATAAGAACCATACACACAAGTTGCAACATAACAACCTTTCTTTTTTATTACAGGATTCTGTTGTTGGATTACAGGTGGTTGCTCTGGCATAGTCTTTTGACCATAATGATGAACACGAGCGATAGGAGTTTTGTTTAATGTTTCGTCAATACGACCTTTTATGTATTCAGTGTTTACACCATATGATGTCCATAATTTAAGAATTGGAATTCCTGCTTCTTCACAAATCTTTTGCACTTTTTCGTCACGCTCTCGGCGTTCGTTTGTTAAATGTGTTTGGTCATTTATTTCTACAATTATTTTAGGTTCATATTCAGCGTTAGTTATTAAAAAATCAACATTCCTAAATAATTCATTATGGAATCTTGCGTCATCTGTTCTATCTATAAAAGAAGCCAAGTTTATTTGCGGGAAAACACAATATCCATCAGGAACAGAAACTTTTATAGCGTTGTAAAAGCCTTGCTCACTTTTGCTTATAAGCTTCTTTTTTAATTCATACAAATAGTTATCATTACTTGTGTTCGTTATTGCAAAATCAGTTTCTATATTACAAGGCAGATTTGCATAATGCCAAGTATTACACTTATCACATTTTATAACTTCACCTTTGTCCTTCTTGACATTGCAAACTCGGCAAAGTGGATATTTACCGCTTTCGGAACCACAAACTTTACATTTCATACATTACCACTCCCTTGTAGTTTGATTATAGCACACAATTTACTCAACTACAACAAAATAATATTGAGAAAAAGTCTGATAAGTGATATACTTATCAAAAGAGGAGCGGATGACATATGAAACTTAAAATCGCGCTGCTTCAGATTGCGCCTTGCGGCTCGTTGGAGGCAAACAGGCTTCGTGGTATTGCTGCTTGCAGGCAAGCCAAAAAGATAGGAGCAGACATTGCTCTTTTCCCTGAAATGTGGAGCAACGGCTACGACATATATGAGCGACCTGCTGAAATTTGGGTGCAGGATGCCATTACCGCTGACAGTGATTTTGTTGCTGATTTTGGCGCACTGGCAAAAGAGCTGAATATGGCAATCGGTATCACCTTGCTTGAAAAACACCGCCTTGCGCCCCGCAACACCTTTGTGCTTTTTGACCGCTTTGGCAACAGAAGACTGACCTACGCCAAGGTACACACCTGCGACTTTGGAGCAGAAAAAGACCTTACTCCCGGTGAGGATTTTTACGTAACAGAGCTTGATACGGAACAAGGCATAATCAACGTGGGGGCTATGATTTGTTATGACCGCGAATTTCCCGAAAGCGCCCGAATTCTTATGCTTAAAGGCGCCGAGTTAATTCTTGTGCCCAACGCCTGCCCTATGGAAATCAACCGTCTGTCTCAATTGCGAGGCAGAGCCTATGAGAATATGACGGCAATTGCCACCTGCAACTATCCCGACAGCGTGCCTGATTGTAACGGCGGCTCTTCCCTCTTTGACGGGGTGGCATATCTGCCTGAGCTTGAGGGGTCAAGGGACACCTGCATCCTGCAAGCAGGCGGTGAAGAGGGCGTTTATATTGCCCAGCTTGACGTGGATATGCTTCGAAAATACCGCAGTGAAGAGGTGCACGGCAATGCCTACCGCCGTCCGCAAAAATATGCAATTTTAACCGAAACAGATGTGAAAGAGCCCTTTATCAGAGAGGATTACAGAGGTTAACTGCAGATAAAACGGATATAAACACTTAGACGGACGTGCAAAAAAATGCACGTCCGTCTAATTTTGCATCAATTAAACTGTGAATGATAAAGTGAATGGTAAAATCCGCCCTGTTTTATAAGCTCCTCGTGATTTCCCTGTTCTATTACAGTGCCATCCTTAACCACCAAAATGGTGTCGGCATTTTGAATGGTTGAAAGTCGGTGAGCAATTATAAAGCAGGTTTTATTCTCCATAAGCGCCGTCATAGCCTTTTGTATCTGAATCTCGGTGCGGGAGTCAACGTTGGAGGTTGCCTCGTCAAGTATGAGTATGGGTGCCTTTGACAGAAATGCGCGTGCAATGGTTATAAGCTGCTTTTGTCCCTTGGATATATTAACGCCGTCATCCGAAAGCACCGTATTATATCCGTCAGGCAAACTGTTTATATAAGTGTCAATTTTAGCCGATTTTGCAGCCTCGTATACCTCTTCAGGTGTAGCGTCCTCTCTGCCGTACACAATGTTATCGTAGATTGTACCGCAAAACAGCCAGGTGTCCTGAAGCACCATATTAAAGGCAAGTCGCAAATCGGAACGCTTGATATCTATTGACGGTATGCCGTCTATGAGTATTTGTCCCCTTTGTTGATCGTAAAAGCGCATCAGCAGATTGATTATGGTTGTTTTGCCTGCACCCGTTGGGCCTACGATTGCCACTGTTTGCCCCTTTTTAGCATTTACCGAAACGTTGTTTAACACTGTTTTTTCTTCGGTATATCCAAAGGTTACGTCTTTAATAACAACGTCGCCCTTTGCGCTTTTAAGCTCTTTAGCGTCGGGGGCATCTGCTTTTTCGGGCTCCTCGTCAAGTATGGCAAACACGCGCTCTGCTGCAGAAAACGCCGACTGAATTTCGTGAAGTATGTTTGAAAACTCGTTTATGGGGCCTGCGAATTTTCTTGAATATTGCACAAACTGAGCAACACCGCCAAGGGTGATAAAGAAGGCAGAGGTGGCAAGTATGGTACCGTTTTGAGAAAACATATACAGTATTCCGCCTATAACCGCCACAAGCGTCAACGAAAAGTTGTTGATAAAATTTATGGTTGGAAAAAGCAAGGCGGCATTGTATTCTGCTTTATAAAAGGCATCCATTGCCTCGTCGTTTATTTTGTTGAAGCGTGACGAGATTACCTCCTGCCTGCCGTATGCAGAAATAGTACGGGAGCCGGTAAGCATTTCTTCTGCATAGCCGTTAAGCTGTCCGTATTTTTTTGCCCTTTTACTAAACAGAGGTCGCACCTTTTTTGAGCGGTATCGGGTAAACAACAAGGATACGGGCACCGTGAAAACAAATATCAGTATCATTGGCTTTGATATTTGCCACATAAACACAAGAGCACCCACAACGGTATAAATACTGGTCATTATTTGTATAAGGTCGTGAGACAGCGTGCTGTTGATCGTGTCAATATCATAAGACAAATGGCTTATGATATCACCCGTAGCGTGAGTATCAAAAAAGTTTACAGGCAAGGTTGTCAGTTTTTCAAACACCTGCTTACGCATCTTATATATGATTTTTTGACTCAGCCAAAGCATAACGACAGACAGAAGGTATGACAAAAGGGCAGATGCCACGTAGCAAATAAGCATATAAATTATATTTTCCCAAACTGCAGTAAAATCCACACCGCCTTTAAGCTCGATGGCATCAATTGCCACACCTGAATATTTTGGTCCCAGCAAGGACAACTGATTTGATAACAGTGTTAGCACAAGCGCCACAATGAACAGCGGCCACTGCTGTAAAACATATTTGCTCAGCCGAAGGAAGACTCCTTTTTTGCTTTTCGGTTTCTTTTTATCAGTCAAGGAAGGCACCTCCCATCTGAGAATCGCTGATTTCTTTATACTCGGCGCAGGTCTGCATAAGCTCGTCGTGTTTTCCGCAACCAATAAGGTTGCCATCTTCAATAACAAGAATCAGGTCGCAGTTTTTGACAGAGCTTACTCTTTGAGCTACCGTGATTACCGTTGAGTCGGGAATATCCCTTGACAGAGCCTGACGCAAGCTTGCATCGGTTTTATAGTCAAGGGCAGAGGAGGAATCGTCAAGCACTAATATTTCAGGCCGCCCTGCTATTGCGCGTGATATAAGCAGACGCTGACGCTGTCCCCCCGAAAGATTGGTGCCGCCCGTTGTTACGTTGTGGGAATACCCCTCTGAAAAAGAGTTGATAAAATCATACGCCTGTGCGGTTTTTGTGGCGCTAATTATATCTTCTTTTGAAATATCACGGCCAAAGCGAATATTTTCCTCTATCGTATCGGCATAAAGAAAATCGTTTTGAAAAACAACGCCAAACATCGAGGTAAGCTCGTCCTTTGTATATGAGCGCACGTCCCTGCCGTTAATACGAATAACACCTGAATCTGCATCGTAAAAGCGCATAAGCAAACGCAATATAGTTGATTTTCCGCTTCCCGTAGCGCCTATAATTCCAAGGGCTTCGCCCTTTTTCAAGCTAAAGGACAGGTTTTTAAGGTTGTTTTCTTTTCCAAGATATGAAAAGGTTACGTTTTCAAAGGAAACGTGGACGGAAGCATCACCTTTGCCGTCATCCTCTATCACTTCAAGCTCGCTTGCCTGCTCCAACACCTGTGAAATTCGCTTGGCGGAAGCGGCACATTTTGTGTACATAACAAACATTCTTGACAACGACATCATTGCCATTGATATTAGGGTGAAATACTGCATAAAAGCAATAACCGTTGTGGCAGAGGAGGTTCCCTTTGACACGAAATATGCGCTGAAGGCAACAACCGCCACTATTCCCATATTCATAAGCAGGGTCATAACGGGGTTTACTATACCCATTATGGTGCCTGCCTTAGTCTCATTTTTTCTAAGCTTCATATTAGCCTTATCGTAACGGGCGTTTTCATAATCCACCTTTGAAAGTGCCTTGATTACGCGGATACCCTGTGCATCCTCACGGACAACCCTTACCATACCGTCAACCGACTGCTGAACGGTTGTATAAAGAGGCACGCCCATTCGGGATATGCTATATATTACAAAAAAGATTATAGGAAGCGTTGCTATCATAACAAGCGCCAATTTTTTATCCATAATCAGAGTAATAACCGATCCGCCGAGCAACAAAATAGGCGCTCTTATTCCCATTCGTTGCATCATACCGATAAAGTTTTGCACGTTATAGGTGTCTGAGGTTATTCTTGATTCAAGTGACGGAATGGTGAATCGGTCGGTGCTTCTGGCTGTCAGATACAAGGTTCTGGAAAAAAGCTCTTTTCTCATTTGGGTCGAAAAGCGCATTGTGGTTTTGGCTGCCATTCTGTTTGCAATTATATTGCCAAGGCAGGCAACAACGGCGCAGACGGTCATAGCAACTCCGTAAAGAATTATGCTTTTGATTTGGTTGGTCTTTATTACGTTTTCAAGTATGTAGCTTAGCAAAAACGGTATTATAAGCTCTGCCACGGTACCGATAATCTTTACACCTACGCCAAGGGCTATTCTTGAGCGCAATGGCTTTAAAAAGGTAAATACCCACTTCATTTTGCCTCACCTTCCAACCTTATAAGCTCCCTTGCCTTTTCCTGCATACGACTTAACACCGAATCAAATATTTCAAGTTCATTTTCAGATATTCCTGCAGACACATAATCCCGCCACTCTTTTGATGCCGCCTTTATTTCAGGCAGTACAGCCGCCATCTTTTCCGTTGGAAAAACCGAAAATTGCCGCTTATCACTGGGCAAAGGCTTACGGGTAATATACCCTTTTTCTTCAAGGTAGTTAAGACTTCTTGCTACCGTGCTTTTGTTTACGCACAGTTCTTGGGCTATCTCCTCTTGAGAGCAACCGGGCATATGACTGATAGCCAAAAGGTAGGCGTAATGAACGCTTAAAAGATCCTCTGCCGACACTCTTGAGCGTCTGTACACCGCTTGTGAACGGCTGATATTATTGAGCATTTTCATAAATTTTGCCATAACCTGCTCCTTTTTTTGTAAATTAGTTGCGTTTGCAACAGTTTCTTATGCAACTATTATAACGAACACATCCCCGTTAGTCAATAAAAAGGATTGAGAAAAGGCAGAATAAATGTTATACTACTAACGAGGTGCAAATAATATGAGAAAACTTAAAGGACTGATTTTAATGCTCTTAATATCACTTTCACTGTTTGGATTTACTGCTTGCCAAGGTGAAAGCGGCAATCATCCTGCTACCTATGAGCAGATTACACCCCAACAAGCAAAAACCATTATGGATACAAAACAAGATTATATTATAATAGATGCCCGTACCCAAGAAGAATTTGACGAGGGACATATTGAAGGCGCCATTATGATTCCCGAATACGAAATTAAAGACAAAGCAGAAAAAGAACTGCCCGATAAAGATGCTTTAATCCTCGTTTATTGCCGCAGCGGCAGACGAAGCAAAATTGCATCGGAAGAACTGGTTAAGCTTGGCTACACCAACGTAAAAGAATTTGGCGGCATTATAGACTGGCCGTATGAAATTGTGAAATAAGGAATAATTATGATGTTTGAAACAGAACGGCTCATTCTTCGTTCGTGGAATAAGGGTGATGCGGCAGAATTATATAAACACGCCAAAGATATTGAAGTAGGTCCACCTGCAGGTTGGCCTGCCCACACAAGCGTGGAAAACAGCAAAGAGATTATTAACACCCTATTCTCTGCCCCCGAAATCTATGCCGTATGCTTAAAAGAGGATAACAAGCCTATCGGCAGTGTTGGTCTTCACCGGAATGACATTGCCCAAAGGGATGATGAATACGAGCTTGGATATTGGATTGGCAAAGCCTTTTGGGGTCAGGGTTTAATTCCCGAGGCATCACGGGAGATGCTCCGCCACGCATTTGAGGATTTGAAAATACAACGGATTTGGTGCGGTTATTACGACGGCAACACAAAATCCCGTCGCGTTATGGACAAGTTGGGCTTTGAATATCACCACACCACCGAGGGCATTGAGGTATCCTTGCTTGGTGAAATACGCACAGGGCACGTTATGCTGATGACTAAGGAGCGTTGGCAAAAGGTTCAGTTATTCTTGAAACAAAAGCAGACCCTTGATACATTCCTTAATAACGGCGCCATATCGCAAGCGCAATACAATAAAAGCTTTGGCGATTTGCAGATTTTGATGAATATGCAGAAGGTTAAATAAAAGGCTTGACTTTGACGTTGCGTTATGGTTTATACTGTGTTTTGTGAGGTGATTTGCTTTGAAAATGCAAATAAACGAGTTCGCAAAACTTACGGGAGTCAGTGTGCGCACACTGCACTATTACGATGAAATAGGGCTCTTAAAGCCTGCCTTTGCGGACGTACAAAACGGTTACAGATTTTATGACGAAAAATCTATCAGTCGCATGCAAGAGATACTGTTTTACCGCGAACTTGATTTCCCGCTTAAAGCCATTTCAGAGATTTTGTCATCTCCTGATTACGATAAGAAAAAGGCACTTGCCGAGCAACGAAAGCTCTTAATTCTCAAAAAGGAGCGGTTAGAAAGAATTATAGACGCTTTAGACGGTGCCGAGAAAGGAAAGATTATAATGACTGCGTTTGATAACAACTATGAAGCTGCTCGCAAGCAGTACGAAGCAGAGGCAAAAGAACGCTTTGGTAACACAGATGCCTATAAGGAGCACACACAAAAAACTGCCAATTACACAAAAGACATATGGCAAAGTGTAAACGACGGTTTGACGTTGGTCTTTGCAGAATTTTCAGAGTGTATGAAAAGTGGTAACAGTGCAGACTCAAACGAGGCGCAAGACCTTGTTAAAAAGCTGCAAAATTACATCACCGATAATTACTATACCTGCTCAAAAGAAATCTTGGCAGGTCTCGGTCAGATGTACGTTGCCGACGAGCGTTTTAAGGCTAACATCGACAAACAAGGCGAAGGCACGGCTGAATTTGTTAGCAGTGCAATAGAAATATTTTGCAAATAATTAAGAATCCGCTTGGAACCGTATGTTTCCAAGTGGATTCTTTTCTATTTACATCCTTTGAAAAAAATAGTATAATGTGGAATGAGGGGGGATAAAAATGGACTCGGTGATATATAATCCGTTAGAAGAATTTGAAGGCAAATATAAAAACTTGCATTTTGAAAACGCCAACAGATTTTTTGAAAAGCTTGTTCAGCAATCGGGCGTTGATATTGAACAAAACCGCAAAACTGTGAAGCAGTATAACCAGCTTAAAGAAAATCTGTCAAAATTGAAGAAAAAATTAAATTGGCGCAGATTTTTTAGAGTTTTAATGTGCATTACAATTTTACTGATTCCCGTTGTCGTTTGGAAAATGACACCTAAAATTAAAGAGCTACGATGCCAGATTGAAGAGGCTGATAAGCGTGCAGACCAACTGCTGAAAGAAGCAAAAGGTCAGATGCTTCCTCTTAACAGGCTTTTTACCGACAGAGATGCTTTGAATTTAATTGAATCCGCCATTCCCCTTATAACCTTTGACAAATGCTTATCTGTAAAGCAGGAAGCAGATATGAAAATCAATTATGATTTCTGCGAACACGATGAATTTGAGCAGTCAACTCTTGACACGTTGGCGGGAAATTATAACGGCAACCCATTTTTGTTTGAAAATAAGGTTATTCACACTATGGGCACCGAAACCTATCACGGCTACAAAACAATCAGATGGACCGAAACCTATCGGGACAGTGACGGCAGAACGCGAACTCGCTCACGCTCGCAGACACTTCACGCCGAGGTTATCAAGCCCAAGCCCTTTTATAATACGAGAGTTATTCTTAATTACTGCGCGCAGGGCGGTCCCGACCTGTCCTTTAGCAGAGATGCCTCACACCTTGAGCAAAAAAGCGAAAAGGAAATTGAAAAGTACGTAAAACGGGGCGAAAAGAAGCTGAAGAAAAGGACCGATAAGGCTATAAAGGGTGACGGCGACTTTATGAGTATGTCTAACTCTGATTTTGAGGTGCTTTTCGACGCTTTGGACCGAACCAACGAGGTTCAGTTCAGAACTCTGTTTACTCCGTTGGCGCAGACCAATATGGTTGATTTGATTTTATCCAAGGTTGGCTACGGTGACGACTTCGCCTTTATAAAAACCAACCGCACCAACCGAATCGTATCAAACCACAGTCAAGGCAGAGCGGTAAATCTGATGCCTGTTAATTACATATCATACTCATACGATATTATTAAGGAAAATTTCATAGGCAAAAATATGGAGTTTTTCAAGGCGGTCTATTTCGATTTTGCACCCCTTTTGGCTATCCCGATGTATCAGGAAAGGCCTGTTCATTCCCTTAAGCCTATTCCCGACTATTCTCAGGTTTACTCCCTTAAGGAGTGCGAGGCGTTGGCGAATGCAGTGGACTATGAACACGTAGTTCACCCCGACACAAAAACTCAGGCAATTTTGAAATCCACCTTTGTCAGCTCCAAAGATAACGTTGACGAAACCTGCATATCCGCATATTCCTACGATATAGAAAAAAGGGTGGACATCGTTTCCGTTTACGGTGACGACGGATATTATCACGACGTGCCTGTTGAGTGGGATGAATACCTGCCTCTTGAAGCACACAACAACTTCTTTATTTCAACCAATGAAATAGCAGAAGGCAAATCAGTTATTGCAAGGCGTAACGGCTTGTGCATATTTAATTCTTAATCAGTAAAGGAGAAATAGAAATGGCAAATCAGTTAGATGAACTCAATCCCGAAGTAAGAGAAGAAGGTCTTGACACCAACGTTATTGCAAAGAAAATTCCCGCCGAGGTTGGCGCAGGTTCAAAATTATTTGAAATTATGTTGTGGGTGTGCGGTATCATCCCCGGTGTAATATTTCTGTTTATGAAGATAAGCGCGCAAAAGCATTTTGACCAGCTTCAGCAGAAAATTCAGCGAAACGCTTCTCAGATTGACAACTATCTTGAGCAGAGAGTTATTGTGCTTCAGAATTGTGCGCGCCTTTTGGAAAAGGCTATCGACCTTGACAAGAGCACCTTTGAAAACATCGCAAAATTCCGATCCGGCAACAGTGGTGATTCAGACAGTGACCGTAATGAATTGGGCGGTCAAATTGAGACTATGTCACGTGATATAAACGTGGCAGTCGAGAATTATCCCGACCTTCAGGCTCATCGTGAAATTGCTGATGCAATGCAACAAAATATGTATTTGCAAAGAGAAATCACCGCCGCAAGAGAACTCTACAACGACACTATCGATCAGTGGAACAGAGATATTTTTGCTTGGCCCACCAAGAAAATTGTGGCTGCTAAAAACGGCTATACTACCCGCATTCCCTTTGCCGCTTCAAAAGAAATTAAGGAAAAGGCAAAGTCCGTTTTCTTCTAAAGTTACATATAAACGCCTCTCGTTAACGGGAGGCGTTTTTGTGTGCTTAAGCATCAATTCAAATTAAAAAGCAGATATGCCAAATGGCATATCTGCTTTTTGGTCGGAGTAGCGTTAGTAATCAAGCAGAAACCCGCATAAATACTAGATTTTTCGCAGCCATAAACAGTACAAAGCCCTTGATTACTATTCGGTTTAGTATTTGTGGGGTGTTCATACCCGACCTAAAACATGAGGTAGGAAATTATAAAAAGTTGAAAATTATCATTGTTGCATCATCGCTGAGATAGTTTGTTTTGCTATTTCAACCGCAACATCGTGAGCTATTCCTTCAAGGAAATGGAGAGTGTGATTCCCAATCTTATTTGCAATAGATTTGGTTTTATTCCACACTGTAGGCTCTTTAATGTTTTCAGCAAATTGATGTCCTTTCATCGTTACATCTATTATTAGACAGCTATCTATGTAAGTTTCTGCTTTCGGCTGTTCACAAGAAATCTTTATGTATTCAGATTCTTTTAACTTCAAAACA
>JAFQWE010000019.1 GCA_017407645.1 Clostridia bacterium
GCCTTCATTCAATGTGATGGACTGAAGTTTGTTGCAAAGGTAGAAGCACTCATAACCCATATTCTTAACGTCTGCGCCCAAGGTTGCAGTAATTACTCTATTGAAGCCCTTGAATGCGCGGCTACCGATATAGGTTACGCCGTCGCCGATAACAATAGCGGTTGTCTCTGTACGAACGGTCAACCAAGGAGCAGTTTTGCCGTTGTTCATATAGTCTTCCATCGCGCCGTTACCCTCAATGTAAAGGGTGCCGTTCTCAAATCTCCAGGTTACTTCACCGGTGGTGCCTGAAGTCTCAATGGTGTATTCCATAGTCTCGGTCTCGCCGCAAACGCCGCAAGTGCGAGTCTTAACACCGGGAACGGTAGCGGTAGCGGTTGTGGTGATTTCCCAATCGCCCCACTCGTGAGCATGCGCTACGTAAATGCCCTCTTCAACTTCAAGAAGAATATAGCCTTCGGCTACTTCGATAGCAGAAGGATCTGCAATAGCGATAGTGCCTGCGCCCTCAACGCCTGCTGCGTCAGAGCCGTCACGACCGTAGATATGCTCTACTGCGCCGCCGTTTACTGCAAGTGCACCGCTGTTGTCAATCCACTGAACAGAGCCGTCTTCTACAGTAAGTTCACCACAGTTAAGTACCCAACCCTCAACGGTTGCGCCGTTGATTGCGGTGGTACCGTAGGTGCTTGCATTGTAGTAGAAGTTGTATATTGCTGCGTAGTCGCCTGAAATTGTGCCGCCGTTTACAGTAAGGTTGCCATAAACGCCGATAGCAATATCTGTGCTGTTGATTGCGCCTTCGCCGGTGATGGTGAGGTCGCCTGCCATTGCAACATAGAATGCGCCATAAGAATCTTCAAAGTTTGCAGTGATGGTCTTGCCGTTAAGGTCAATAGTAACCTTCTTTGCAATCCTCAAGGAAGTTTCAAGCTCAACATCCTTAGTAAGAAGGATGGTATCGCCATCGTTTGCGTTTGCAACTGCTTCCTCAAGAGTTGCGTAGTTGGTACCGCCAAAAGTTGCTTCGCCAACCAGCATAGGAACAACATCCTGTGCTACAAGAACTGCACCGCATACTGAGCAGTGCTTACCGACCGTAAGACCTGTTGAGTTGAGAGTAGGTGCTACTGCCTCGTCAACAACCTCGTTATGACCGAGTGCGTCAACAGTGATGGTCTCACGGCTGAGTTCTTCGCCGCATACGGTACAGGTTACTACCTTGACGTAAGAACCACCCTTTGTGCAATCTGCAGCAACTTCATTCTCTTTAGTTTCGGCAGTGTTTTCGTGGTTGCACTCAACTTTAGCGGCGGTGCCGTTAAGATAAACGTTAGAGAAGAAAGATGCTCTCCAAATCTCATTCATATTAAAGGTGATTTCAGATTCAATAGGAGCAGGAGCGTTTTCAACTGAAGCCAACTCAAAGCCGTTTTGATAAACGCTTACGGTACCGTTGCTGTAAACCAAATCAAACTCGTTAGAAACGGTATCGGGGGTGGCAGATGACTTAACGGTGGCAAGCAAGGTGCCGTTGTTGTAAAGAGCAAGAGTCCTGAAACAGTCACCAAAACGCAAGGTGTAACCACCGTAAGAAATTTCGTCATATTTGCCGTTGTGGTTTGCGGTATTGTTTCCGTAAATTCTGAAGTTAAAGTGCAAACGGAAATATTCATCAGCCAAATAAGTGTCAGCAGTGCTGATGGTATGAGTCTTGTTTGCATAGTTTGCAAAGATGTTGTCTGCGCTTGAGTTGAGTAATGCAGTGCTTCCGATCCACTTGGTTGCATCATCAAAATCGGCAACAAACAAATTTTCGGCCTTGTCAGGATTTGCTCCTTCAAGGACAGTAACGGTAACAGTGTCGGTGAATTCGCCGTCAACAGTGGTTGCGGTGAATTTTACAGTGCCTGCTTTTTTAGCCTTTATTTTGCCAAAATTGTCAATGGTAGCAACCGACTCATCGGCAGAAGTCCAATTAACAGTGGTCATTTCGGCATTTGCAGGTGAAACGGTAGCATAAAGCTGAAGGGTTTCTTCATCGTCAAGATAAACAACGTGGTTTTTGTCTTTGATTTCAACGCCGTTTACTTTAGCGGGAGCAACATATGCAGAGTCGCCTGCAGAGTTGAGCAAGAACACCTTGTCAACAATGGCGTCGTACCAAACGTCAGCCATCTTTTCGGCGCCTGATTCGTTGGGATGAACACCGTCTGCAAAGTCGTCTGAAGTAAGATTGGCAAGGTTAGCCATATCAACAAAGTTGACGTCGTGACCCGCTGCTTTAAATTCAGCAACGATTTCGGGCAACTGCTCGTTGATTGCACCTTCGGCAGAAGCAGGAGCATAGCCGGTCTTTTGAGGAATAACCGATGCGCAGTAAATAACAAGGTTGGGATTTTGCTCTAACAAGGTGTTGATATACTCACGATAGTGGTCGCCGATATAATCAGATGCATCATCATAGTGAGAATAGTCGTTTGTACCCAACATAATAAGCGCCATATCGGCTTTGGCAACGCCCATTGAGCTGTCAAGCAGACTAACTGCCTTGCCCAAGTTGCTGTATGCTTTGAAGCCAACACCGCTCAAACCACCGTGGTTGCGGTAGCCTACAGGCAGACGAACGTCGTCGTCATCGCGATATTTACCTGCAGCAAAGTCAAAGTATGCACCTTCGCTATAAAGCTTCTTCATCAAATATGAGCGATATCCGCTGGCGATACAGTATCCGTCAGTGATAGAATCGCCAAGACAAAGGATGGTAACTCTATTGGGTTTTTCAACTTGAGTATGGTCAGAAAGGCTTACAAAATGAGCATAAAACTCACTGCCTTCAAAAATGCTGAAGGTTGCGGTGGCGCTTGCAGATGCAACGGCACCGTTGGGCTTGTACCAGCCTGCAAAGCGGTAACCCTCGTTAGCAACTGCAGTAAAAGTAAGCTTGTCGCCTGCATAAACCTCTGCGGGATTTTCGGCATCGGCAACAACATATCCATACTCGTCATTTTCAGATGCAACTATGTAGCTTGTTACAAGTTGTGCATCCTCTGCAGGAACGGCAGAAAGGGTAAATTTTGTCAAGGTGTAAATGTCGGTTGCAGAACCGCAAATCATAGTAAGGGTAACCTTGTTATCTTTAAAAATAACCTCGTCAGCAACGAAACCGTCTACCAAATCGGCAAGGTTAATGCCGGCAGTATAGGTGCCGTCACCGTTATTTACGTAAACACCGTGGTACTTGTTTGTGCCTGTGCCCTTGTAAAGTTCAATAAAGCCGTCTTTGTAGTTAAGGGTAAAGTCGCTTTTACTAAAGTTGTTGTTAACACCTGCGCCTGTGTTAGCCCATTTGTTTGTCAAAATGGGGTTGCTGTAAACTTGAGCGCCTTTGTAAAAGATTTTAACACGAACCATATCGGTTGCGGCAGTGGTGTTTTCGGTAAAGTAACTTGTCCATTTACTGTCGTGAACGAGCATTATCTTAAGGTCCTCACCAATACTAATGGCAAAGCCGTAGTCGGTGTTGGTGGGATAGTTGGAATTGGCAGATTTTGCGCCAAACCTAAAGGTAGCAGTAAAATCGGTGCCAAGATTAACGTCGTTCTTGGTTACAATGCTTTTACCGTTTACGGTAGTTTGACAAACGTTGTAAAGATAGTAGGAACCGCTGGAGTTGTCAAAATAGAATTTGCCATCTTCTTGAGTGTAGTTCCAATCATCAGGATTTAACGACTCAATGATGGTAGTTTGTGTTGCCGCAAATGCCGATATACCTGTCAGCATGCTAAACATAGCAACAAGCATAGCCATGCACATCAACAAGGACAACAGTCGCTGTGAAAAGTTGCTTTTCATAATAAAATCTCCTTAAATTCAAATTATAGTCTGTGACTATAGTTTTATTATAGTACGTTGCAAAATTAAGGCAATACACAAAACAAAACTATTGGTTGACTTTTCGTAACAAAACAATTACAATCATTATAATATAGCAGATACACTTTTTTGATTTGAGGTGATTTTATGCTTTTTGAAAACAACTCTAATACAATACCTATCAGGTTTTTGCGATGCAAATATTTCAAACAGTCAAAAATACATCACGTAATGGAAAAACGAAAGTATTGTACTATCGGTTTGCGAATCTCCTCTGATGCAGTTGTGGAGTGGGGTAATAAGCGTGTGCAGTTGACTGATAAGACGATAACCTTTAAACCTCAAAACGTTGGTTATACCCGATGGTGTAATAAGGATGAATTTATCGCCATAAATTTTGAAACCTACAATTACGTTTATAACGATATAGTGGCGTTTGAGCCCACCGATTACAGCAAGTTTTACACTTTGTTTCAACAGTTGATGGACTGCTATGACGCCAAGCAAAAAGGGTACATGTACAAGTGTACTGCTCTGTTGAGCGAGATTATGGCGTTGATGCAGGTTGATTTTGTTGAAGAACGGGAAAAGGTGTCACCCCTTATCACAGAGGCGTGCGAATATATGCATAGCCACTACTTTGAAAATGACTGCACTGTTGAAAAGCTTGCAAAAATGTCTAATGTAAGCGCCGTTTATTTTAGAAAGCTTTTTAAAGAAAAGTTTGGCATAGGCCCCAAAAAATACCTAAACACTCTTCGTATGGAGCACGCCGCAAGGCTTTTGGCACAAACTCACCTGTCGGTAAGTCAGGTTGCCGAGCAATCGGGCTTTAACGACTCTAAACATTTTGCATCTATGTTTAAAGAAGCCTATAAAACCACCCCCACAAAATTCAGAAGCGAAGATTCATTGCACGATATTGTTATCAGATTGTAAAAATCACCCTTTGCAGTTGTTTGCAAGGGGTGATTTTAACCTTTGTGGGACAACGTGCATACTGTGATAACAGAGCGGAAACGCTCTGTGAAAGGGAGTATGATAACGTGTTTTATGAAGACAAAATGAACAATATGCGCCCTGAAACTATGGGTGCAGAGCCTATAGAAAATGCCGTATTAGCTATGGCGTACGTGCCGATGCAAAAGTTCGGTGCCCTTTATAACAACGAGGACGCATTGTGCGCAGGCACTTTGTTTGCCGACCTTGACAAGCCGTTTTGCGGAAAGGGTGTCAAATAATGAGCCGAAAAGAACTGCTTAAAAAGTTGAGTGCCGCCTCCTTTGCGGTGGTGGATTTGCAACTTTTTCTTGACACTCATCCAAAGGATGCAACCGCTCTTGCAACCATGCAGAAATATATTAAGGAAGCGGCAATGCTCCGCAAGGAGTTTGAATCCCGATTTGGTCCCTTGAAGCCGCAAGATATATACGGCGACACCTCGTTTGAGTGGGTCAACAGTCCGTGGCCTTGGGATGTATGCTTTGTGGAGGGTGATGCCTGATGTGGAATTATGAAAAACGATTGCAATATCCCGTAAAAATAAAAAATACCAATCCTGCCTTGGCAAAACTCATTTGCGCACAATATGGCGGTCCCGACGGCGAATTGGGAGCCAGCTTGCGCTATTTGAGTCAGCGCTTCAGTATGCCTTACCCCGAATTGCGCGCTCTTCTTACTGATGTTGGAACGGAAGAGCTTGCCCACCTTGAGATGATTGGTTCTATCGTTTATCAGTTGACTCGCGACCTTACACCTGAGGAGATTAAGAAAGCAGGCTTTGACGCCTACTTTGTTGACCACACCACAGGAGTATATCCTGCATCGGCATCGGGTGTACCCTTTACGGCGGCTTATATTGCCGTCAAGGGCGACCCCATCACCGATTTGCACGAGGATTTGGCTGCCGAGCAAAAGGCTCGCACAACCTATGATAATATTCTGCGATTTTGCGACGACCCTGACGTAAAGGATGCCATCCGCTTTTTACGTCAGCGTGAGGTAGTTCACTATCAACGCTTCGGCGAAGGGCTTCGCAAGACTCTTGACCGCCTTGATGACCGCAATTTCTATATTATGAACCCTGCCTTTGACAAACCGAAAAAATGATAAAAAAGCAGACGGGCAACCGTCTGCTTTTTGCTGTCATAACTTGTCATTTAATATAATCAATAACTTCTTCAAGGTCTTGGCAAATTTTATAAGCAGTGTTCTTTTCTTTTTCGCGAGGCGGGCGCATATCGGGAATCATAAACACCTTCATACCTGCCGCAACACCCGATTCAACGCCAAAATAGGAATCCTCTGCAACGTAGCAAAAATCGGGGCTTACACCAAGTTTTTGTGCGGCGGTAAGAAAAATCTCGGGATGTGGCTTTGAGTTTTCAATTTCATCACCGCAAACGGTAACGTCAAAATATTTTTCAAAGCCAGCCGCTTTTATATGCTTTTCTGCCGAGGCCCGAGTGGTTGAGGTTGCAAGGGCGATTTTATACCCCTTTTCTTTTAAATATGTCAGCAACTCTTTTGCACCTTTTTTGATGGGTATACCATTTTCAGCAATATATTCTTTAATCCATTGGCGAATTTCTTCACGGCGCTCGTAAAAAGGATAGTTTTCGCCGTAAAAGTCTTGGTGAAAAAGCTTTGAAACCGGAAGAGTAAGACCGCAGGTTGTAGGATAAAATTCGTCTATATCATCTCGTTCCCCGTGTTTGCGGGATATGGCGCGCAGTCCTTCTTGAGTTAGCATTTCGGTATCGAAAAGAGTGCCGTCCATATCAAAAATAAAAGCCTTTTCCATACATCAATCTCCTTTTAGTCTAATCGCTTATCAATTAAGAACAACTGTATTATAACAAAGCGGTTATTCATTTTCAAGTTGCCGTTTTTCCATTTTAAGCCAACTGAAAAATCCGTAAAGGTCATTGGCAAGAAAAACCACAAAGCAAATAAGGACCGACAGATAAGATATATCTTTTGCGGTAGCCATAATCCACAGTGCGATAAGCACTATATCGTTGGCGGCGTAGGCAAGGGCAAAATATGGACTTCGCCTAAAGGTCAGATAAACGGCAACAAAGCTTGTGGTGACTGATAAGGTGCTGGGAATAAGGTTTGCCGTATTAAAATAAGCCAAAACGTAATAAAAGATTAAGGTTACAGCAATTGATAAGGCGAGCATAATTATTACGTCTTTTTTGCCTATGCGGTTGACTGCAACCTCTGACCTGTTATTTTTGTAGGGGTGCCTTAGCCACGAAATAAGGGCTAACAGAGCCATAGGTGCCGTCATACCAACGTAGGTTATCATTTCGCTGTAATAGGTAAATGAGTAAGAAATGTAGCCGTAAATCAAGCCGAATATTATCATCAAAAACTGCCCGAAGGGGTTACCTTTAGCGTTGAAAATAAGGGAGGTAGCACCAATAAGAGACGCAATAAACGCAAGAGAATTCGACCTGTCAAAGCCAAAAAACGAAACGGATATAAGCACTACCGATGCGCCCCACAAAATTAGTTCACCTTTAGAAAAATAATTTGCAAATCTTTTAAGCATTGCTTCCTCCAAAAAATAAGCACCCGTATGCACATCTTCAAAGACCTAACGATGTGCAAACGAATGCCATAAATACATTCACTACCCGGTGGCAGTATATTTTTTTTACAGTGTATCACGCTGTGAAAGAAAAATCAAGCGTTAAAAAGCATAAATCCATTTTACTCGTCAATGCAATTGGTCAAATTGTATGTAGGAAAAATTTCACGCCACACGTCTGTGTGTGCCTCGCAGTCTAAATAATGAGAAATAACGCCGTTTTCTTTTTCGGTTGAATTGGGCTTAAAGGCATCGGCAACGGCTTTGGTGTAATGTTCGCGGTTTTCTTCGCAAAATTCTTTCCAACCGTCTAACCAACTGCCATCCTTTAGCTGTTGATTGCGCAACTCGAAATCACAAATCAACTGATTAGCTGTCTTTTCGTCGCACAGGTCAACACCCACGTCGCCACTTTCAATAGGTACAAAATCAATGGAGTTGCTTTTTGTATCGTAATTTACTGCAAGGCAGGTAGACCACCCCTCAAAGCTGTGGAACTTAACAAAATGAAAATTGCCCTGACCGTACAAAATATGGCCGCCTTCAAAATTCTCATAGCAACCTATACAATGGCTATGCTGACAAAGGACTACGTCGGCACCATTTTTAATCATAGCGCGGCACAGTTTGTGCAAACGGGGGGATGGATAACGGCAAAACTCCTTGCCGCCGTGATAAATGACGATAACGCGGTCACAATTTGCCTTTGCCTTGCGAATATCCTCCATAGTGTCATACTCGTCATAAGGACGGCTGCCCATTCGATTGGGCAGGGCGTAAGAATATTCGTGCTCGCAAACGGCAATCAAAGCAATCTTTTCGCCGTCTTTTTGGATGATAAAGTCACGGCGAGCATCATCGTAATCGTCGCCAAAACCCGTATATGAAATGCCGCTTTGATTAAGTGAGTTGATAGTGTCTTTGGCACCCTCTTTGCCAAAATCAAAAACGTGATTATTACTTAATCCGCAACAGTCAACGCCCAATTCTTTAAGCACCTGGGCAGTCTCTTTGGGGGCTTTTAAATTTGGCCCGTATTTGAGTATGGCTTTGTCACTGTCGGTTAATGCACATTCCAGATTAACAAAGGCAAAATCCTTGCTTTTAAACAAATCGGATACCTTACCAAAAAGGGCGGACACGTTTTTTTCTTTAAAAAGTTGAGCAGAAGCGACAGTGGGGCAAACGTCCCCAAACAGAAGCATTTTCATACAGCAACCTCCTTGTGCTTTTATATTTTGATTGTATCACTTGATAAACTTAAAATCAATATGGAAAAAGTCAAAAAAACTCTTTATTATTTACTTAAGATATGCTATAATTACTGTGTATGTTAAGAGTTTGTTTACAATATGTACAAATTTTTATGCTACACTGAAAATTACAAACAAATCAAACTGATTTTTTGGAGGGATAAATAATGATAGAGGTCAAAAACCTCACAAAGCGCTACTCCGCTCACAAGGCGGTTGACAACATCAGCTTTTCCATCAAAAAGGGCGAGATAGTTGGCTTTCTTGGCCCTAACGGTGCCGGCAAATCTACCACAATGAATATTATCACAGGCTACCTGTCTGCAACCGACGGCTCTGTTTCAGTTGCAGGCTTCGATATTCTGGAAAATCCTGACGAGGCAAAGCGTCACATCGGCTATTTGCCTGAAATTCCGCCTCTTTATGCCGATATGACGGTTAAGGAGTACCTTAACTTTATGTACGACCTAAAAAAAGCCAAGCTGCCCCGTACCGCTCATATTAAAGAGATTTGCAATCTTGTAAAAATCGGCGACGTGTTCAATCGCGTTATTAAAAATCTTTCAAAGGGTTATCAGCAGCGCGTTGGTATCGCTCAGGCGCTTATCGGCAACCCCGAGGTGCTTATTCTGGACGAGCCTACCGTTGGTCTTGACCCAAGGCAGATTATTGATATCCGCAAGCTGATTGTTCACCTTGGCAGAAATCATACCGTTATTCTAAGCTCACACATTTTGTCCGACGTTCAGGCAATTTGCGAGCGCATACTTGTTATCAACAAGGGCGAGATTATTGCCGACGGTTCACCCGACCAGCTTGCCCGCAGTCTGTCAACCGACACTTCACTTCGTGTTCGCGTTAACGGACCTGAGCACGACGTTCAAAAGCTGTTGGGCGCTATCCCCGGTGTAACCAAGGTTACCCCAATGGGCAAAAAAGAGCAAGCCGCCTATGAATACGTTGTTGAGGTGGCAGAGGGTGCCGACGTTCGCGCCGATTTGTCAAAGCGCCTTGCAGAGCGTAATTGGCCCGTTATTATGCTGGCATCTCACGAAATGTCACTGGAGGATGTATTTATCCGCCTGACCGACGGCACAACCGAAAACAGTCAGTTCAAAGTAAAGGAGGAGATATAATATGTCAGCCATTTATAAAAGAGAGTTAAAAAGCTACTTTACGTCTCCTTTGGGATACATAGTTATGGTGGTATATCTTGCTTTGTACGGCTATGTGTTTTCCATGCTTTATGCAGTGGGTGCTCCCGAAATATCAATGGTTTTCTCTTCCTTCTCATTTATCACTGCATTTTTAATTCCCGTTTTGACAATGCGCCTTTTCAGTGAGGAGCGCCGTCAAAAGACCGACCGCGCACTGATGACCGCGCCTGTCAGTCTTACAGGTATCGTAATGGGCAAATACCTTGCCGCTCTTACCGTTTTCGGTTTGTCACAGGCAGTAACCCTTATTTATCAAACCATTTTTGCCTTTAACGTAACTGTTGACTGGGTTGGCTATTTAAGTTGTCTTGTTGGCACAATGCTTATGGCTGCCGCCCTTATTGCTGTTGGCCTCTTTATTTCAAGCCTTACCGACAGTCAGATTGTTGCCGCGGTTATATCAATTGCAGTATCGGTTATGCTTTTCAGTCTTGACGGATTTTTGTCAGGTGTAAAAGCGGAATGGATAGTTAAGGCTTTGCAGTGGATATCCTTCCAAGGCAGATACTACACCTTTATTGAAGGCTTGTTTGATATTGCCAACACCGTTTACTTTATCAGTTTTTCTGCAGTATTTTTGTTCCTCACTGTTCGTGTGCAGGAATCAAAGCGTTGGGCTTAAAGGAGGGGATTTATAATGGAAAACAAGAATTTAGAGAATATTGCCACCACAGAAGAATCCTTGGCTCCCAAGAAGGTCCGCAAAAAGCTTTCTTATGCAAGCAAGCGCCGTTTTAAACACGGCGGTGTGGCAATTGCCTTTACTGCAATTTTTGTTGCCGTTGTAATTATGCTTAACATCGGCGCTACCATTCTTGCACAAAACGTAAGTCTTACCCTTGACCTTACTTCTAACAAGGATTTTTCAATCAGTGAAGAAAATAAAGAGTACGTTAAAAAGATTGACCGCAAGGTTAATATCGTTGTTTGCAGCGATAAAGAGACCTATCAGAATGACCTTTATCAGTATGCCTACAGTGCAGGCTATATGGATAGCACACAAACAGGCTATTCTGATTTGCAGCAGTATTTCAATCAGAACGTTTATTTGATTGAAGAGTACGAAAAACTCAACAAAAACATCAGTGTAGAGTTTATCGACCCATCCACTCCTGATTTTACCAAATACACCAGCAGCTACCCCGATGCAAATCTTGGTATGGGTAACATTTTGGTTGAGTCCACCTTTACCCTTGACGGCAAAGAGGTTACCCGTCACCGCGTAATGACCGTAAAGGATTTGTTCCGTATTGATACCCAAACCTCACAGGAGTATTCATCAATGGCAGGTCAGACGGTATTCGTTGTTACCGGTAACGACGTTGAAACGGCTCTTACCTCTGCAATTTACACCGTAACTGCCGACCGTTCATACAAGGTGGCTCTTATTACCGCCAACGGCGGCACACAGATTGCTCCCTTGCAGAGCTATATGGAAATGAACAACTACGAATTTACCGAGATTAAAAGTCTTGTAACCGACAAGATTCCCGAAAATGCCGACGTTGTTATCCTTTCTCAGCCTACCCACGACTATTCTGAAGACGAGCTTAATATGCTGGATAAGTATCTTGAATTCAGTGCAGAGCAGAAAAAGACTCTTATGTATATCGGCTCATCAAGTCAGGCAACCTTGCCAAATCTTAACGAGCTTTTGAGCGAGTGGGGCTTCTCTGTTGTGCCCGAGCATACCGTCTTTGAAACCGAGGCAAGCAACTACAGTTATATGCCAACCAACGTTATGATGACTGTAAAATCGGAAAATGGATTTTCCGATAACATTTCAAGAAAAGATTATCTTTATATTGCAAACAAGGTTGTGCCCGTTGTTGCAAAACAGCCTAATGACCGCACAATGAAAACCGTTCTTGAGATTTCATCCTCTGCCGTAGCAGTACCAAACGATGCAGGCGAGGACTATAAAATTGAAGATGCAAAGGTTAAAGGTGCCTTTGTGGGACTTGGCGTGTCAGAGGCTAAAAAGTACGACAGCGATAACAATCTTATGACCTCATCGGTTATTATGCTTAGCGCAACCGACTTTATCACCAGTTCATACAACAACTTTGCCGAGGTTGGCAACATTGAAATGCTTGGCGTTGTTATTGATAAGGTTATCGACAAAACCTCTGTGGGCATCAGCTTTGATACCCGTACCTTTGAGAAGGATAGCTTCATTGCTCCCGAAACGGCAACTGCCGACCTTATGAATATTATTGTTGTTTGGGTACCTGTTGTGGCAGTAGTTGCTGCAGGCGTGATTGTCTTTATCCGCAGGAGGCGCTCATGAGTGATAAGGAAAATATGATACCAAATGAGCCTGAGGTAGAACTTGAGGCAGAGGCACCAAAAACCAAAAAGGTGGAATATGACGAAAGTCTGTTCGAGAATTCCACCATTTTCGGTACCGCTGCCCATCAAAATAAAAAGCGTAAATTCACACCTATGGTGCGCGGCTTTATCATTTCAGGCATTTCGTTGGTGGTTGCAGGCGCTATTCTTGCCACAGTGTTGCTTATCCCCAAAAACAACGGGAAGGACAACACCTCTTCAATGGCACCCCTGCCAACCTATAAGGTAACTGAATTTGACGAGGGCAATATTGATTCTGTTCAGGTCTTTAACGCCACCCACCCCGATGGATTTAAACTGCTTAGGGGCGAAAAGCAAGAAAGTGATGACACCTCATCTGCAAGCGCCGTTACTTACAACTGGCTTGTTGAGGGCTACGAAAAGTATAATCTTTCAGGCGCAAAGTATCTGGTACAAAGCGCAGTTGCTCTTACGTCATCCAAAAAATATGAAAAATCGGCATCATCACTTACTGCCGATGATATAGATATCGGTACCTTAAATTTTGGCGAAAATACAGAAAAGAAAGACACCGATACCTACGGTTTCTTAAATCCCTTTTCACTTTTGGTCTTAAAGGGCGAGAATTTTGACAAAAACATTATTGTCGGCAATATGGCACCCGACAAATCAGGCAGATATGTAACTGTAACAGGGGACAGCAACGTTTACGTTGTAAGCGAAGGCAGTATGTCCTATTTCGACGGCTCATATCACGAGATGGTGGGCGTGCTTATTAACGACTATATTATGATGGGTGAGGGAACGTCAGATTATTACGTTGACGGCGCCCTTGCAAGAATCGACAAGCTTGTGCTTGGCGGAACTTGTCGCAAAAAGACGGTGCGTGTTGAAACACCTCCCGACGATTTGAGCGTTATTCCATTTGTTGTTACCGAGCCTGTATTCCGCGCAGGCGATGAAGAGGCAATAAGCGAAATAATGAACGTTGCATCAGCCGGTCTTTCCAACTACGGCTCATATGTTATCGGCTACACCAAGGAGGATTACACCAAGTACGGTCTTGACAACCCCTTGTCAACGGTTGAGATTGTAATCGGTACCTACCGTGTAAAGCTTAGCTTCGGTCCTGTGCAAGAGGACGGATGTTATCCTTGTGTGAAGGAAGGCTCCGATATAATCTATAAGGTGCTTAAAGAGGGCAACGAGTGGATTGAATACGTTGATACCGACCTTTATTACGACACCCTCTTCCTTGAATACGTGTCAGGCGTTTCTACCCTTGAGGTTAAGACGGATAAAAAGGACGTTAAGTTTGAACTTGTCCGCGAAAATCCTGAGGAAAAGAGCAAGTACACCATCAAGTGTGAGCAGGCAGAAAATGGCGCAACTATTGAGGCAAAGCAGTTCAACTTCTACTACGGCAGAATACTTGACCTTGCCACAGAGGAGTTTACAGAGGAGCCTGCACCTACAGGTGATGCCTATTTGACAATCACAGTCAATTATACCGATAAATCCCGCACTGCTGACGTTATAAGGTTGTATAAGCATTCCGCACGACGCTATTTCTACACCCTTAACGGACAGGGTAACTCACTTGTTTCAAAGGCTTCAGTTGACGATTTGTATAAGACCCTTGACTTACTGTTACAAGGCAAAGAAATCGGCAGAGGTTAATAAAAAAAGAAAAAGCCCTATGCCTACCGTTTGGTAGGCATAGGGCTAATTTTTTGCTTAATTTTATCCAAGGGCAACCATGCTGAAAACCAATGCGAAAAGTGCAACGGTTTCGCAAAGACCTACAACTGTGATGTACTGTGAGAAGCCTTTGCCTGTTTCGGCAAGAGCGTCGGCACCAGCGGCGCCTGCCTTACCTTGAACAACAGCAGAAACTGCCATTGCGGCACCTGATGCAACACCGAGACCGAGAAGGAAAGCAGGGTCTGCAGTAGAACCGCTCATCTGCTGCATAAGAAGGAAGCCGTAGATGGTCTGTGTAAGGGGTGCGCCGGCAAAAACGGTAAGAATGAAGGGTGCGGCTTTATTGCTCATGTAGCACTTTTTCCAAGCGCCGATTGAAGCCTGACCTGCGATACCGATACCGATTGCAGAACCTATTGCGGCAATACCCATTGCCAAAGCAGTTGCTAATAATCCGAAATTCATAATAATCTCTCCTTAATCTTCAATTTGTTCTTCAAATGGTTTAAATTTATGTCCGCTCCAGGACATATCAAGATGGGACGAAAACTCCAATGTGTTAAGTCTAATTCCGTGAACGATAACCGAAAGCACGTTCAGTATCATATTAAGTCCGTGACCGAACACAAGAAGTACTATCGCAATGATTATAAACATAAAGTTGCCAAGCATTGGGCTTGCAAGCTCATTGACGGTTGCAGAAATTGCCGCGCCTGCCAGACCGACTGCCCAAAGACGAATATAAGAAACAATATCCGAAAATACGTTAACAACGCCAAGCAGAACGGAAACAATGTTTTTAAGGCTTTCAAGAATGGACTTGATTACGCTTCCGTTATAGTTAGAGAAGACAAAACTCATAACAAAGCCTGCTATGACCGTAACAAGAGCAACCGTGCCAACGGGAATACCGCCGATTACAAGTCCAAAGGGGAAAACTTGAGCGTTAACAACGAAGCTTAGCACCACGTAAAAGATACCGATAAGCTGCATAATCGAGCCAATATCACCTAAAATCTTGATTGATTTTCTATTTCGTGATGCAACCTTGATGTGCGCTACTACAAGCTGAACAAGTGCTAACGAGAAGCAGAAAATCTGCAAATTCTGTGCCGTAGTAAGCCCTGCCTCGCCGTTTGTCCAAGGCGGATACCAAATTTTATCGGCATAAACGTTAGAAATAAAGGGTATGGACAACTTTTGAAGCCACTGTGGAATCTGTTCAGGGGACAGACCAAACCAAGTGCAAGTCAAGGTTCCCCAAAGAATTGTAGACAAGCCGAACAATCCGACAAGCCAAAATGCAGGAGGCACCTTTTTCTTTGAAATAAGTGACTTGGCAATTAACCCTCCTGCAACTGCAGAAATGAGCAGGCCGTATCCGCCGTCACCGAAAATAATTCCAAAGAAAATAAGAATGAATCCCAAGAACCAACCTGAAATGTCATATTCAAAATAACCCGGCACCGTACCCAAAAAGTCGGTTAACGGATAAATAAGACTTACAAACTTGTTGTTTTTCAGTTTGGTGGGAACGTTATCTTCCTCGGTAGGCTCTTCAACAAGAAGTCCCCAAGAGTTATTCTTTGCAGTTTTCTTCAGGCAGTCAAGATTTTCTTCTTCAACGTAACCCGTAAAGTAGGAAACGGTTAGGTCGGAAAGATTTTCATCTGCCATACCCGTTGTGTAAACCTCAAGTTCAATTTCCTTTTCGCACTTTGCGATGGCTTTTTTGATACTGTCGGTGAAGCACACAAAGGATGCAACCTTTTCATCAATCTGACTTATGCGGTTGTCAAGGCTTTCAAGCCTCTGCTTGATTTGGGCAGTTGACGTTTGGGGCAATTCAAATCGGTATGCCTTTATTGAATCAACAACCTCCGATTCACCCTCTGCACCCGATTTAATAAGCAGAAACTTAACCGAAGTCTTGCTTTTGTTAAGAGTCAGGGTCTTTACGTTTTCGCCCAACGCCAAGTAGTCTGCCGTCGGCATTTCATAAAGGGAAAGGTCAACACCCTTTTCAGATAAAGCACTAAGCCTTTCGGGGTCAATTTCGCCCCAAGCGGCAAGGCGGTCAAGCTCTGTTGAAAGGGTGATTTTTTCTGCCGAGCAAAGCTTCTTTTCTTCCTTAAGAGCAGATATTTCCTCTGCAATCTTAAGTGTCTTTTCTGCATCAAGGCTGTTTTGCGCAACGCCTTTAATTTTGGTTTCGGTCACACAGTAAAGAGCGTTTTCAAGCAAAGACGCTTTTTCCTTAAGAGCTTCAAGCTTTTTGCCTGAGCCTTCAACCGATTCAATGTGAACAATTCCAAGCTTACGGAGTTTTTTCAGCGTTTCGGTTTTTTTGTCTCCCTTAATTATAAGAGAGACCTTTTTCATAGGAACGATCATGTTGGGCACACCTCCGTTCCCGAAGATAGGTCATCCCGCGCCGCAATTTTGCGCTTCGAGATTTTTGAACGGACAACGGCGCTTACCTGTTGGTCCGCCATATAAATAGATATTTTTTTGATGTTTTCCTCTGTTTCGGGGATTTTTACCTTTTCAAACAGGTTAACTCTTTGAGCAGTTGAGCGAAGCTCTTGCTCAAGCAGTCTGACCTGTTCGTCCAACACCTCTGCTTCAAGGTCAAGTGACATAGCCTTTTCCATATGGTTTGCGGCTAAGTCAACCCACAAGGGAGTTTCGTACAAATCGTAATCTCCACGGGAAAAATCGGCACCTTCATAGACGGGAATGGTAACACCTGCAATGTTTCCACATCCTTTTCGGATATTGCTTACGGTGATTATACCGTCGGGAAACGCATCCGTTTCACTAAAGACGGCAATCCACGAGCTAAAGCCTTTTTCAAGGTTTTCACGCTCTTTTCTTACCGCCTCCGCCTTTGCTTCAATGGTGCGGATTTCAGCCTGAAGCTGTTGTTTTTTAAGTGTCAGAGTAGGCAAATATCTGCGATACATTTTGAGGGCGTCCTTCTGTACCTTTAACTCGTTTTTAGTTAATTTGATTTTTGCCACTTAAATCCTCCTTATCTGACGGGCCAGAACTCGTCTGTAAGGTCGGATTTTATGCCTGTTTCATCCTTTTCGAAACAATCTGCAAGGATTTCCCAACCAAGATCAAGTGCTTCTTCAAGAGAAAGGTTGACTGACAAATCCATAAGCTTGTTTTCGAAAAGCTGACCGTATTTAAGAAGCTTCTCATCCCAACGGCTCATAGCAAAGCCCATGTTCTTCTTCTCAAGGGTTTCTTTATATGAAGAATACATACGAATCATCGCGTCCATCAGTGCGCGATGGTCCTTACGGGTTTTGCCGTTAACGTTTTGCTTAAGTCGGGAAAGAGAGCCAAAGGGCTCAATACGGCCGCCCTTAAGGTAATACTGACCTTCGGTAATGTAACCGGTGTTGTCGGGAACGGGGTGGGTTACGTCGTCACCGGGCATTGTAGTAACTGCAAGAACGGTGACGGAGCCTGAATTATCAAAGTCAACAGCCTTTTCATAACGTGCTGCAAGCTGTGAGTAAAGGTCGCCGGGGTAACCTCTGTTTGAGGGAACCTGTTCTTGAGTGATGGCAATTTCTTTCATTGCATCGGCATAGTTTGTCATATCGGTAAGCAAAACAAGAACGTCCTTATTCTGCAATGCAAACTGCTCTGCAACTGCTAAAACCATATCGGGAATCATCATACATTCAACCGTGGGGTCGGATGCGGTGTGAATGAACATAACGGTTTTGCTGAGTGCGCCGCCGTTTGAAAGCTCCTCTTTAAAATAGAGGAAGTCGTCGTACTTAAGACCCATACCACCAAGGATAATAACGTCTGCCTCTGCCTGAAGAGCAATTCTTGCAAGCAACTGATTGTAGGGCTCGCCTGAAATAGAGAATATGGGCAACTTCTGTGAAACAACAAGAGTGTTGAACATATCAATCATAGGGATATTTGTTCTCATCATGCGGTTTGCAAGAATACGTTTTGTGGGGTTAACTGAGGGGCCGCCGATAGCCTTCATATTTTCGGTAAGAGCGGGGCCTTTATCTCTGGGCTCACCTGAGCCGTTAAAGATTCTGCCAAGCAGGTCGTCGCTAAAGGAAACGCGCATTTCGTGACCTAAAAAGCGAACCTCGTCACCTGTGGAAATACCCTGACCGCCTGCAAAAACCTGCAGTGAAACGGTGTCGCCGTCGATCTTGTTAACCTGAGCAAGAGATTTGCCGAAACGGGTGTTTATCTGTGCCAATTCGTTATAGCGTACGCCCTCTGCCTTGACGGTGATAACGTTGCCGATGATAGATTCAATTCTGTTAAAAACTTTATTCATTATCACTCACCGCCTTTCAACAAAAGCTTTGCTTCGGGATTTATTTCACCTTTACCGTCGGCATATATTGAGTCAATTTCTGCTTCAGCCTTTGCAAACTCATCACTCTTAAATTCGGTATAGTTCCAGTCAATGAATTTCTGACGCATACGGTTAAAGAAAACTCGCGCATCGTCCTTATTGTCAAGGGCGTAGTCACTGCCAAGAACGTATATCAGCTTATCGGTAACGTAGCGCTGACGGTCTGTGCCACAGTTAGCATCAACCAAGTCAAAGGAGTTTTGCTGAAGATAAACCGAGTCAACCATTTCTGATTTCAGATAGGTGATATAATCCTCAAGGGTTGTGCCTTCTTCACCTACAACCTTCATCATTGAATCAATTTCGTTGCCGTGCAGAAGAATGTTTTTGCAAAAATCAGATTTTGCGGGGTCTGTAACGGTTTTATATTTTGACCAAGAAATAAGTGGGTCGATTGCAGGATATTTTCTTGCATCCGAGCGCTCACGGGAAAGACCGTGGAAGGCGCCGACAACCTTAAGTGTTGCCTGAGTTACGGGCTCTTCAAAGTTACCGCCTGCAGGAGAAACCGTGCCGCCGATTGTAACCGAGCCTTTGCTTCCGTCAGGCAAACGAACGTAGCCTGCTCTTTCATAGAAAGCGGCAATGTATGATTCAAGGTATGCGGGGAAAGCCTCTTCACCGGGGATTTCTTCAAGTCTGCCCGACATTTCGCGCATTGCCTGTGCCCAACGTGAAGTTGAGTCGGCAAGCATAAGAACGTTAAGACCCATTTGACGATAATACTCTGCAAGAGTTACTGCAGTGTAAACGGATGCTTCACGGGATGCAACGGGCATAGA
>JAFQWE010000020.1 GCA_017407645.1 Clostridia bacterium
CACATACAGCGTCTCCGAAATAGCGTTGAAGTGCGGCTTTGATAACGTATATTACTTTTCCAATATGTTCAAAAAGATGGTGGGTGTATCGCCCACAAGATATATCGACAGCTATGAAACCTGACGATATCAGTACGCTCTCACTTCAAACACCGTAATCTCTTTACCGCCATTGGTGGCTGTGATTTGCAACTCAACTTTGTTACAAACCGTCGTTTCAAAACGATGTACGTTATGCCGTTGATGATTATCCCGCACATCGATCGTACGAACGACGTCTTCTCCGTTTTTAAAAATAAGGGTATAATCTTTCACCAACTCCTCGGGCACACCGGGGCGTTGTTGTTTTTGGCGATTCGGTGCCATCGTCACGCGGATAGGATATTTAAAGTTAGAATCAAACGTTAAGCGCAACTCACTGACTTCCGTCGGCGAATCAAATGCCATCGTAAGAGTCTCACCATTTTCGCCGATGCCATCCGACACCCAAGCGTGCGCGTCATCACCCAAACGACGCGAGATACCGTCAACAACGTTTTGCGGTTCGCAACCGGCTTTGGATGACGTTGCCGTAAAGGTGGCTTGTCTTGCCAAATCCATAGCATCGTCATTTTTATAACCCGGTAAGAAACCATCGTTTTTCAGAATAATTTGCTGAAGCTCTGAAATGTGCGGCATCAACTCGCGAGGATTGCAATCGTATTTTTTACAAAGAGCAGCCGCCGCACCCACTGCCTGACCGCCGATTGCGCAACAACCGATAATTCGCGTACTGCACATACCCAGTTTGGTTGCACTAATATTTCTGCCTGCCATAAACAAATTACTTATGTTTTTTGAGTAATACGACCGATAAGGGATGGTATACACTCCGTCAAAAAATCGGCAGTCACCCGATGGATGACGGTGCAAATCCAACAATCCGTGAGCGGTATGTAAATCAACACACCAACCGCCATAACAAACCGCATCATCAAATATGCGATTGCTTAAAATATCCGTTTCATTGAGCAAATAGTCACCAACAAGGCGTCGGGATTCACGGGTGCCCGGCAACATACCCACCCATTCAAGCGCGTAGTTTTCAGCACCGTGGTCGCCGCCGTTTTTAATGTGGTCCCACACACCGTAAAGACTTGCAACCAAATCGTCGCGGATATTTTCGTAATCGGTGATTATATCCTCCTTATCCCCCATCAGTTCAATCCAAAAATAGCCGTAATCAACACCTCGCGCAGAAACACCACCGCAAGCCTCGTTCTTTTCGGGATCAAGACATCCCGAAAAATCCACCTTGTGGGTTGCGCAGTGCATTCTGTGCTTTAAATCTTCTTCAGTAAATTTTTTTGCAAAATAAGGTGGAGTATATTTAACGGGATACCCCATATTTCTTGCTCTAAAAAAGATGGTGTTGCCCATTCGCTCGTTATTCTCTTTTTCGGGGGCGTCCAGTTCACCTGTTTGGGCTTTTGATTCACTACCTTGTCTAAACTCTGCACCCGCATAATATCCAAGAGTTCCGTTACCTGTGGCATCAACAAAAAGAGGCGCAGTAAATTTGTAACGCATCTCGGTAGTTTCTTGCACACAAAAAATTGCAGTTATCTTGTCGCCTTCCGTTTCACAGTCATACATTACGGTGTTGTAGTAGACGGTCAGATTTTCTTGCTTTTTAACGGCTTCAAACAAAATCATATCCCAAGTGGAATAACTGAAATTATCGTTGCGAGCCTTGTTTTCAAGCATAAGTTCGTACAAAATGCCCCCCTCGGAATAATCGGGCTTTTCAAGGCTGTGATCTGCCCCTGAAATGTGCACTCTTATTTCGCTTGAAGCATTGCCACCAAGAACGGGGCGGGCATGAATAAGGGCCACGCTGATACCGTTTCGGGCGGCTTCAATAGCGGCGCAAAGTCCTGACATACCGCCGCCCACAACCACCAATTCGTAAGCTATCTCTTTAAACCGTTCTAAGCTTCTTTTCATAATTACTCCTTCTCTTCATATATGCGCACCTCAAAAATGCGTACACATTTCTCACCGTTTGTTGAGTTTACGGTTATTTTTACCCCGTCACAAAGCGTAGGCTCAAAAGCGATTTTGTTTACTCGCTGATAATTGCCGCGGATTTCCTTTGATGCGACCATTTTTCCCTCTTTAAACAGCGCAACCTCGTAGTCACGCACAAGTTCTTTCGGAATACCGATTACCTGCTCTTTTTGGCGGCGAGAAGATAGTGTTATCTTTTTTTCAATATTAAAATTCGAGTCAAAGGTTATCTGTATTAGTTCTACCCTTGCCGACTTATTTAAGTCGAATTTTATCCATTGAGGGCAATCGGCACCTGCCATTGACCGCCACTGATTGCTTGCACCGTTGATTGATCGGGTTATTCCGTTAACAAGATTTGAGCCTGAATATCCCTCCTGCTCGCTTGACGTGGTTACGGTTGAATTTAGGGCAAAATCGGCGGTGTCCTCATTGAAAACATCTCTTAAATAGCAATCGTCCTTTATAAGTGTTTGTTGCAGTTTTTTAATATCAACGTCGCGCACGTCACTGCAGCTGTTACGGGTTAGTATTGCAGCGGCGGCTCCTATTGCCTGACCGCCTATGGCACAGGTGCCCATAACTCTGGTGCTTGCCATTCCAAGTCGGGTGACCCCCATACAACGGCCGCCAACAAAGAGATTTTTGAAGTCTTTAACACAGTACGACCTGTACGGAATGTCATAGCACTCAGGAAAAGCAAAGGTTTCGGAGGGGATGTGGTCAAAAGCAAATAGGCCAAAACGATTATCGTCTATCGGCCAGCCTCCGTAGGCCACCTTATCCTCAAAGGTTCGACCCTCAAGAATATCCGTCTCGTTGAGCATATAATCACATTCGATGCGCCTGCTTTCTCTTGTGCCCGGAAGCATACCAACCCAACTAAGTTCATAGTTCTCAGCTCCGTGGTCGCCGCCGTTTTTTATGTGATCCCACACACCATAGACCGCCTTTACAAGCAAATCTCGTATATCTTCATACTCTTCGATGATATTATCGCTTTCACCCGGAATCTCTATCCACCAGTAACCGTAATCGGGGCAATATCCGCCAAACAATCTCTCAAATTCATCTTCACTTATCGACTGCGCAAGCTCCTTTGGAGCTGCTGCGCAATGCTTACGATATTTCAGCTGTTCTTCAGTGAATTTTATAATTTCTACGGGCGGCACAAATTCAACGGGGACTCCCTTATCGACCGCCTTAAAAAGCAGAGTGTTGCCCATCCTTTCGGTTGTTGCTTTTTCGGGCGCGTGAGGCTCGTTAAACTCTGATTTTGCCTCTCTGCCCATACGGAATTTTGCTCCTGCAAAAGAGCACAAAGTGCCGTTGCCCGTGCAATCAGCAAAATAACGCGCCGACAGAAAAAATCGCTTTTCGGTGGTCATCTGATAACATTCAACGTTGTTGACAACACCCTTTTTGCTGTAAGCGTCAATCATGGTTGTGTTGAGATAAACAGTAAGATTCTTTTCGCGTTTTGCCGCATCAAACAACACTGCATCCCATATCGAAAAGTTATAGCTGTCGTTCAATCGTTTGTTGGCCAGCATCAGCTCGTGAACTATGCCGCTCTCGGAAAGATGAGGCTTTACCATACTTGCACTGGCACCGCATATATGCATACGCACCTCGCTTGATGCGTTGCCGCCAAGAACGGGGCGCTCGTGCACAAGGGCAGTTTTTGCTCCGTTTCGGGCGGCTTCAATAGCGGCGCAAAGTCCCGTCATACCGCCACCCACAACCACCAAATCGTAGGCGATCTCTTTTATTTGTTCAGATGTTATTCGCATTTGCAAATCTCCCTTTTCGCTTATTTATATATATAATAAATAAGGGAAATATATTTTTCAATATTTGCTCGAACTATTGAAATATTGACTTTTTTGATGTATAATTCAAGCATAATCAATCATACTTGAACAAGGAGAAAACTATGTACGATATTGAACGACAAGAAAAAATACTTGAAATATTAAAAAAAGAAAAAAGTTGTTCGGTTGCAAAACTTGCAAAAAGGCTTAATTACAGTGAAGCGACCATACGGCGCGACCTGAACGCACTTGATAAAGAATTAAAGGTACGCAAAACCTTTGGCGGTGCCGTAATATTTGACACCTACGGCTCAGAGGTGCCAATAACCATAAGACGCAATGAAAATGCCGACATTAAGAAAAAATTGTGCAAATTGGCGTCATCCCTCATAAAAGAGAATATGACCATATTTTTAGCCACCTCTACCACCACGGAATATTTGGTGCCTTATTTCAAGCTGTATGAAAAGTTGACAATAATAACCACCAACCCCGACGTGCCCCAAATGCTTTCCGACACAAATCATACCGTTTACAGTACGGGCGGTAAATATTTGCACCATTCAAATTCCTACGTAGGAGAATTTGCAAGGAATATGATTAGAGGCATCAATGCCGATATTGTGTTTTTTTCGGCAAGAGGTATTGGCTATGACGGAAAGATAACCGTATCCTCTACCGAAGACGACGTTCATAATGCTATGATTGCCAACTCGGCAAAAAGCTGCCTGATGGCAGATAGTACAAAATTCGGCAAAACATATCCGTTTACCATTTGCAATATATCAGAGGTTGATTACGTAGTTACCGACAAGCCTCTGCCGCCCCCCCTTAAACATAAAAACAACGTCATACTATAAAACAAAAACTCCTATGAGCGATTACCTCACGATTGGCGGCGCTCAAGGAGTTGTTTATTGTAAATTTAAGGCTGCAAGGATATTGATTATGCCATCGGTTTTTATGCATTCCAAAGCGGAACGGATAAATCCGTTCCCTACAAAGTAATTTTAACCCTCTGCGTATATTTTAGTTTGTAGGGGATATTATGTCCCAAAATCTCGTTGCAAAGCAACATATCGCATCGTCAGATATATCGCATTTGCATTGCAAATATATCGCGTTGTCACAAGCAACATATCGCGCGAACGAAGTGAGCATATTTGCCCTCTCCGTCGGCTGCGCCGCCACCTCTCCCAAAGGGCGAGGCTAATTTAAAAAAGGCTCTCCCTCTGGGAGAGCTCCTGCGTTAGCGGGTGAGAGGGTGTTAAAATCTCGTTGCGAAGCAACATATCGCATTTGCATTGCAAAATTGGCTTTGTTGACAAAGCCCTTGCCTTCCTCCGAGAGGAAGGTGGCACGCGAAAGCGTGACGGAAGGAGCCTGCGTATATTAAAGTTCCGTTTGCATTTTGATTTTCGCATTCTCCCTCAGTCAAAACAAGTTTTGACAGCTCCCTCCCGGAGGGAGCCTAATTTAGCGGCAATATTAAAGAGCAAGCTCGGTTGAGCTTGCTCTTTTAACTTTATTTACACAATCTTTTCAAGCCCTGTGCCGTCAACTTTTACGCGGTAGAGGGCGTTGTTATCCGCTTGGTCTTCAAAATAAATCCAATCGTCAACAACGTTGAAAAATGGGTTACTGCTTCTAAACTGATTCATGGTGTGTATGGTTTTCTTCTCACTGCCGTCGGGCTTCATTCTGCCAAAAGAGATATTGTCCTTGGTCGCGTCTCTGAAATCATACTCAAGATAATACAGCCAGCCCTTATATCCGTTAAGAAGTCCGTACTGAACGTTATGTGTTCCAAAGGAGTCCTGACCTGTTCCGTCATAGTTAACGTGCAAAACGTCATACATATTTGAAACAGCAAACTTATCTCCAACCAAAGACAGATTTCTGCCGATAAAGCCGTTGCTGAATATACATTTGCCCTCGCCGTCAAGACGGCATCTGTAAACCTGTTTGTCGTCCCTCTTAACGTAATAAATATGGTCGCCGCTTACAACAAATTCCCAGCACTTATCACTCACAAGCAAGGTTGTGTCAGAGCCGTCGGTTCGCATTTTACAAATCTTGCCGCCCCAATACTCTGTCATATAATAAATCCAATCGCCGTGAACGTAAAGATTGTAGCTTGTAACGGTGCTTATTCGTTTTTTGTATTTGCCGTCAATTCTGACCTTATACATTCCGCCCTCTTCGGTGGCTTCAGTATAGTATATCCATTCACCCACAACGTTTAAGCCAACCGGCAAAGGCGCATCTATAATAAGCTGTTTTTCGCTTTTATCCTTGCGCATTTTATAAATGCCGCTTTCGTATCCGCTAAAATAAATCCAATCGCCCTGAGAGGTTACCTTACCGAAGTTGTTGGCGTTTGACGGAGTTGTGCCCGACTTGTTGGCTTTGCCTGCGCTAACCTTGGCAGTAATGACGGAATATTTTCCAATCCGCTTTTCCCCCTCCATATCGTGAGAAATAATCAAACCCTCTTTTACGGGACTGTTAAACTGAAATTCGGTTTTAAGAATCAGTCCTGCGTCATCAACGGCTTTTTCCGCCTCTGCTGCAGTCATACCCACAATATTAGGCACAACGGCAAAATTGGGGTCATTGTTTTCAGGAAGCTTTTCGCCGCAACCCGTAAATAACGCCGTCATAAGCATTACGGCTGAAATAATTACTGCGCTGATTTTAATCTTTTTCATAATTTCACTCCTCAGGGATAAACCCCTCAAAAATGTAGGTATTGAACTTATCCTTGACGGTGTCAACCTCTTGCTGAGACTTAAAGGTCCAACCAACAGGGAATGCCCCCAATTTTGTATTCAATCGGCGGCAGGGGTGCTTTTCATCATTGTGACAATAGGACAAAAAGTGAGGCCTTGCAATAAAGTTAAAGAGGGTGCAACCAAGCATTCGTTTAACAAGGCTTTCCCCCTTAAATGCGGCGGAAAGCTGACCGCGGCAAATATCCTTGCGGTGCTTTTTATACCAACCCACCGCAAAGGGATAAAAGGACTGCACAAAATATTTGCCCTTATATTCCTTCAAAATCTCGTTTGCCGCCACACAAAGCCGCTCACAAGTTTTGCTATCCTCACACTTAAACTCAATCAAAAGGGGCACTCTGCCGTCTACCAAATCAAGACATTCTTTCAAGGTGGGAATCTGCAAATCGGTATCAAGCAGGCGCAAAGTCTTAATTTCCGCCAAGGTCATTTCTTCAATTTTGCCCTCTGCCCCACACATTCTGACGGGGTTATCATCGTGAAAAACTACAACCTCTCCGTCGGCGGTAATATGAATATCGTTTTCGATTATGTAGCCCTGCTTTGCGGCGGCATCAAAGGCGGGCAGTGAATTTTCGGGGGTGTTTGGCTCTAAATCGTGGAGTCCTCTGTGGGCGATATAGGCGCCCTTTAGCAATTCAAGGTCGCCGTGCTTTTTTTTGGCAGGAAAAACCAAAAACAGAAATCCTGCCAAAAGAACCGCAAAAACGCCCAATGCTATCAGCAAAGCAGTCATTTGTTAGTCCTCCACGTCAAAACTTTCAAGCAAGGATGCCTTTTTCACAGGCTTTGCATCGCCGTGACGAACAAAGCACATTGTCACAAAGGACAAGGCGGAGAAAAGCACTGCGTATGGGAAAAGCACGCTGTATCCAAAGCCAAGATTGTCAATCAAAAAGCCTGAAAGCAAGGGAGTGACAATCTGTGCCGCCATTGAAAAGGTGTAGTAAAAGCCTGTGTATTTGCCAACGTCGGCGCCTGTGCTCATTTCCACAACCATAGGGAAGGAGTTAACGTTAATTGCCGCCCAGCCGATACCTACAAGTCCGAAAATCAGATACATAAGGGGTGTCTGCTTGGTAAAGAGAATTGCCACCGTGTAGCAGGCTGTCATAAGAGCAACACCCATAAGGACAGTGGCTTTTCTGCCCAGCTTGCTTGACAAAAAGCCAAGAGGCACAAAGGCAATAATTGCCGAAATGGTGGCGGTAAGCAAATAGCTTGAGGAGGTGCTTAAATCGGCGCCCCACACGTTTACACAGTAGCGTGAAAAGGCGGTGGTTACGGCATTGTAAGCGGTAAACCAAAGGAAAACCGACATTAAAATAAGCACAAGACTTTTAAAGACGGGGCGAGGCAGCTTGCCTGTAGATTGAGGCGCATCCTCATCCTTTTCTTCGGTCATTTCGTCCTTAACCATTTCGTTAAGCTTGTTTTCTTTAATGGTAAAGACCATCACAAGCACGCTGACAAGCATAAAGGCGGCAACAACCAAAAATACAGGCAAGAAGGACTGACCCTCGGCGTATACACTTTCGCCTGAGGCGGTCTTTTCGCTTTTAAGCATAAACATCATCACAACGGTAGAAAAAATACCGCCGATATATCCCACAAGGTTGATTATGGCGTTTGCCTTGCTTCTGAGTGGCTTGGGAGTTACGTCGGGCATATAGGCAACGGCAGGGGTGCGATACATTGCCATTACAACGAGGATTGCCACCAAGGCAATCATAAAGCCCCAGAAATTAGCCGACTGCTCAAACAATCCAAGCACTACCATAAGGGCAACTGACACAAGGGTGCCGAACAGAATATAAGGAGTGCGCTTGCCTAATGGGGAGCGGGTGCGGTCGGAAATCGCGCCAAAAAGGGGCAACATAAATATGGCAAGAATATTGTCGATGGACATAATGGCGTTTGCCGCAAAGGTTTCAAGTCCAAAGCGTTTTTCTAATAAAAAAGGTATAACCTGGTCGTAAAACTGCCAGAACGCCAAAATGGACATAAAGGACAGTCCCACAAGTATAGTTCTGCCATAATTGAGTTTCATATTTTCTGCCTCCTTATTCTCGTTGCGAAGCAACATATCGAGTTTTGCAAAAACATATCGAATTGCCATAGGCAATATATCGAGTTTTGCAAAAACATATCGACCATACGCCCTCTCCGTCGGCTGCGCCGCCACCTCTCCCAAAGGGCGAGGCTTTTCTTTATTATATGCTTGTGTCAAATTAAAGACAAATTAGCCCTTGGCTCCCTCTGACGAGGGAGCTGTCAGCGAAGCTGACTGAGGGAGAGATTTTTTAACAGCTAAATCTATATATTCACATACACCGCTAAAATTACGGTCAATATCTAAATTGCAAATTCTTAAAA
>JAFQWE010000021.1 GCA_017407645.1 Clostridia bacterium
GCTTATTATGAGGGAAGAAAAAATGAGTGCAGGCGAAATCTTCGTGGGCGGTTACCGTTTGAGCAAAATCAAGCGCAACCAAATCCCCAAGCTTCGTCGCACCATGGGTATTGTTTTTCAGGATTTCCGCCTGATTCCCACAATGACCGTATTTCAAAACGTGGCATTCGCTATGCATATAGTGGGTGCATCCAAGCAAGAAATCCGCAAAAGAGTATCTTATGCGCTTAATATGGTTGGCCTTGCCAACAAGGCTCGCAGCAAGCCCAGTGAGCTTTCGGGCGGTGAGCAGCAGCGCGTGGGTCTTGCCCGCGCTCTTGTCAATAATCCGTCTTTGATTATTGCCGACGAGCCTACCGGTAACGTTGACCCCCGTATGAGCTATGAAATTGTTGAGCTTCTTAGTGAAATCAACCGTCACGGCACCACTGTTATAATGGTAACCCACGACCATCAGCTTGTGCGCGACTTCCAGCGCCGCGTTGTTATGATTGAGGGCGGTACCGTTGTGGCAGACAATGCCGACACCTATAACAGTCAGGGCACAGACAACTATACCCGTCAGCCTACTGCATCTGCAGAGTTTGTGGGTAACAATGAGGTGCCTGCCGCCATTGAAGAAAGTGCAAACCTTACTCCTCTTACCATCGAGGAAGAGGGAGCCTTCGTCATTGGCAACAAGGGTAACGAGGAAGGCGGTGATACCCAATGAAAATGAGAAGCTTCCGTTATTTAATCGGTGAGGGTATCAAAAACGTATGGGCAAACCGTCTTATGTCCTTGGCATCAATCGGCGTGCTTGTTGCTTGTATGCTTATTACGGGCGTTGCCGTTACCTTGACCGTCAATATTGACGAAAGTCTGGGTGACCTTGAACAGCAAAACGTCGTTATGGTCTATTTCGGTGACGAGCAAAATCCCACCGACAGCGGCGCAAAGCTTACCGATGACGAGGCAAAGGCTCTTACCAAAGATAAAATTGCAAAGCTTGACAACGTTGCAAAGGCGGAGTTTATCAGCCGTGAAGACGGTCTTGACGGTCTGCTTAGCGATATGGGTGACGAAAACAACGCTTTGTTTGATTTTGTCAGTGAGGATAACCCTCTGCCCAATGCTGCAAGAGTTCAGTTTAAGGATTTGTCACAGTTTGACAAAACCGTAAAGGCTATTGAAAAGGTAGAGGGCGTAAAAAACGTACGCCATCAGCGTGAGCTTGCCGAAAAGATTGTTGGCATTCGCAAAACGGTTAATGCAGGCAGTATCGGTATAGTTGCACTTCTTCTTGTAATCGCCTTTGTTATCGTTTGCAATACCATTCGTATTACAATGTATAACCGCAAGCTTGAAATCAGCATTATGAAGGCGGTTGGCGCAACCGACCGATTCATTCGTTTTCCCTTTATGGTTGAGGGTATCACTCTTGGCATTCTGGCGTCGGCATTTACCACCGGTCTGCTTTATGCCATTTACCGTGTAGCCATCACCTACATCGAGCAAACTATGACAGGCTTTGTTGCAATTCCCTTCAGAGATTTGGTATTGCCCCTCTTTGCTTTGTTTGCCCTTATCGGCGTAACCGTAGGTTTGTTTGGCAGCAGCATCGTAATTTCTAAGTATTTAAGAAAGGAAGGTAGCGAATTCCGTGCGCTTTAAGAGTATTTTATCGGCTGTTCTGTGTGCACTTATGTTGCTTTTAACTGCAACTGCCGCACCCGAAAGTATGCCCGTTTTAATAAAGGCAGAGGCAAAATCTGTGGCACAGTATCAGTCAGAGCTTGATGCCGCGAAGTCCAAAGCCAACCAGTTAAAAGCTCAGATTAACGAGCTGAAAAAGAAAAACGCACCCTACGAAGCACAAAAGAAAGCCCTTGACGACGCAATTGCCGCCACACAGGCAGAAATCAATCTTTACGAAGACCAGATTATTGCTTGCGAGCGCACCATTAACGAGCGGTCTAAAGAGCTTAACGCAAAAAAAGAGCGCTTTAAGAAGCGCCTTGTTGCAATCTATACCTCAGAAAGCTCAAGTCTTTCCGTTCTTCTTTCATCAGAGGATTACGGTGACTATCTTGCAAAGGCAGAATTGGTTGATACCGTATCCCGTAAGGATTATCAGCTTATAACCGAAATAATGGCTGCCGTTAACGACCTTAACGAAGCCAACACTGCCTTGGCAGCCGCAAAAAGCGAAATCGACGCCAAAAAGGCAGAGCTTATGGTACAGTATCAAGAGGTTAACGCCATTGTTACCAAGTATCAGAATCAGATTTCGGGAATAAACAGTAATCTTAGCGCCATTGAAAAAGAGCAGAAAGAGATTCAGGCGGCTATCAACAAGGCAAATCAGCAAAATGCTCAGGGTCAGGGTGACAGTAATAAAAACGTTATCACAGGCACAGGCAACTTTGCTTGGCCCGTACCCGGCTATTACACTATCAGTTCAAAGTTCGGCAAGCGTTGGGGCAGAAATCACAACGGTATTGATATTGCCTCATCAAACGGCACTGTTTACGGCGCAAAAATCGTTGCCGCCGATAGCGGAACGGTTATTTTAAGTAAATATTACAGTGGCTACGGCTACTGTGTAATTGTCAACCACGGCAACGGCTACACCACCTTGTATGCTCATATGAAGGCACAAAGCGCATTGCGTGTGGGTGACAGTGTTACAAAGGGTTCAACCATTATCGGTTACGTTGGTGCGTCGGGCAACGTTACAGGCCCCCACCTTCACTTTGAAATAACCTATAACGGTGTTTATCAAAACCCAATGAATTACTATAATTAAGGACTAATAAAAACTGACGGAGGTTTAACATTATGCTTAAGTTAAAACGCGTTTTGTCTTGCACAATCGTTTTTGTCTTGCTGTTTACCGCCGTCAGTATTTTTGACCAAAAAAGCGGACTTACCGCCTCGGCAGAATCCTCGGCGGAAATTCAGGCACAGCTTGATAAGGTTCAGCAGGAAAGCAACCGTCTGCAAGCAGAGATTTCTGCTCTTGAGTCGGCAAACGCTCCCTTTGAACAGCAGCGTGCCGCCGTTAAAAAGCAGATAAACGCCATCGTTAAAGAGATAAATCTTTTTGAATCCAAAATTGCCGCTTGCGAGAATGAAATCAAGCAGCTTGAAAAAGAGATTGCCGATTTGGAAGCCAAGTGCGAAAAGCAGTCCAAAGAGTTTAAAAAGCGCTTGGTTGCAATATATACGGGCAACAACAGTTTTCTGTCTGATTTAAGCTTTCTTATGAGCAGTGAGTCTCTTTCCGACTATCTTGCAAAGGCAGAACTGATTGAAACTATGTCCCGCAGGGATAATAAGATTATAAACGACCTTAAAAAAGACGTTAAAGCGGTGCAGGTAAAAATTGCCGAGCAAGAGGCTAAAAAGGCCGAAATCAACGAGTCCAAAAAGGTTGTGGATGCCAAAAAGGTGGAACTTAACAAGCAGTACTCCAAAATCAACTCCATCGTTGTAAGCAACGAGGAGGAAATACGCTTGGTTGAGCAGGAAGCCGCCGAGAAGAAGCAAATTATGAAGGACTTGCAAAAAGCCTTGGAGGAAGCCAAGCTCTACGAAAACGGCGCAGTTGGCACAGGTCAGTTTGCGTGGCCCGTAATCGGCTTTTATAAGGTCACTTCCCCCTTCGGTCAGCGAACTCACCCCGTTACAGGTGAAAAACAAAAGATGCACTACGGCACCGATATTGCAGGCGCAGGTGTATACGGCGCAAGGATTGTTGCCGCCGACAGCGGCACGGTAATTCTCAGCAAGTATTACGGCTTTTACGGCAACTGCGTTATGATTGACCACAACAACGGCTACGTTACCCTTTATGCCCATATGAAAGCCCTTAGTCCCTTAAAAGTGGGGGATACTGTTATTAAAGGCACAACAACGGTGGGCTACGTTGGTCAGTCGGGCAGAGTTGACGGACCTCACTTGCATTTTGAGGTTATGAAAAACGGCAACTATCTTGACCCCATGTCATTTTTCTAAATCTATCTGCCCGACAGTTTAAGTCGGGCAGTTTTACTAAAGATATATGGTGATTATTATGGAAAACTTTGAATCGTCACAACAACCCACATTTGCAGAACAGTTGGAGGAATATCTGCCGACCGTTGCGGATATTATGCGAAAAAAGTCGGGCACCTTCAGACTTCGCACCCTTATAATATCTTCGGTGTGTTGTCTGCTTGCAGGGGCGCTTATTGCTCTTGCAGTGGTGCCTAATGCACTGCGCAATCCCTTAAGCAAGGACGTAACCGACAAACTGCTTCTGATTGACAGTTTCATTGATGCCTATTATATCGACGCCGACAAAGCCGACAAGCAAATTCTTGCCGACACTGCGGCGTGGGGCTACGTGGCTGGGCTGGGTGATATCTACTCCACCTATTACGACGCCAAAAGCTACGCCGATGCTATCTATTCCAATTCGGGCGGAAGTTACGGTATCGGCATATCGGCAGTCTATTACGGCGGAATTTATATTGTCAGTGTCACCAACAATTCCCCTGCTCAAATGGCAGGGCTTAAGGCTAAGGACGTAATCACTGCAGTGGACGGGCAAAAGGTTACCGAGGAAAAATATCCCCAATTGATTGATGCAATCAGAGGGGATAAAGATACCAAGGTAAAGTTGACGGTCTTGCGTGACGGCAAAGAGAGTGAGATAGAGGTTATCCGCGGCGAGTACACCGTTGAATCGGTGCGAAGCCGTATGATTGGCACCACAGGTGTAATTGTTATAACCGCCTTTAACAAAGCCACCACCGAGCAGTTTAAGGATGCGCTTCAGTGGGTGCAGTCAAAGGGTGCAAAGGCCTTGATTCTTGACGTAAGAGGAAACGGCGGCGGACTTGTAAACGAAACCAATCAGGTGCTTGATTTACTGCTTCCCAAATGTGAAATCGGGTACGCCATATATAAATCGGGCAACAAGGTGGTCCTTGGCAAGTCGGACAAAAAGTGTGTAGATTTGCCTATGTGCGTGCTGGTTGACGACCAAACGGCAAGCAGTGCGGAGTATTTTGCCTCTGCCTTGCGTGACAGTGGAAAGGCAACCCTTGTTGGTGAAAAAACCTTTGGCAAGGGGATTATGCAAAACACCTTTTCTCTTGGTGACGGGTCGGCAATCAAACTGACGGTGGCAAAAATTTATACCGCTTCCGGATATGAATTTCACCTTAACGGACTAAAGCCTGATATAAAAGCTTCTTACACAGAGGAGCAACAGAAAAATTGGTTTTTGCTGACCGACAGCGAAGACCCTTATATCCAAGCGGCACTAAAAAAATTAGAAAAATAAGTTTTATTTCTTTGCAACAAGAGGAAAAACAAAAGCACTATGTGTGCCAAAGGCACACATAGTGCTGAATTTTTTATAAAATTTATTTTTCAGGGGGAACGAATTCTATCAAATCTTCAATTTTACAATCAAGAACCGAGCAGATACGCGCTAAAACATCGGTATCTAACCTTGAGATTTTGTTGTTACAGTAATTGTTTAACTGAGTTCGTTGCATTTCAGCGCGATGACTCAATTTGTTTTTGCTCATACCCGATTTTTCAATGAGTTGATTAAGTTTTATTACAATTTTACCGTAGTTTTCCATACTATCACCTGAAATTAGACTTGACAAGTTTAGTATAATCAAACTACAATAGATATATAAGTTGTAAGAAGTTACACAAGATATATTACACAATAAAAAGGTGGGAAAGTATGATTAAAAAAATAGTAGTTGCTGGGTGCAGAAACTACAATAACTATGCTGAAGCAAAAGAGTTTATTGACTTTTGTATATCAAAAATACGGCATAAATTTCATATTGTTTTTATTTCGGGCGGTTGCACCGGAGCCGATGCTCTTGGAGAAAGATATGCAATAGAAAATGGGTTTGAGATAGAGAAATATCCTGCTGATTGGGCAAATTACGGCAGAAAAGCAGGACCATTAAGAAATAAGCTTATGGCGGAAAATTGCGACTATGTTATATGTTTTTGGGATTATGAAAGTAAAGGAACTCTGTCAATGATAGAGTATGCACATAAACTGAATAAGCCAGTTAGAATAAAACGAATTTAAAAGCACTATGTGTGCCAAAGGCACACATAGTGCTGAATTTTTATCAATCGGCAAGTGCTTGCTCAATGTAATCGCTCATATTATCAAGCCATTCGCCCTCGAACAATTCAACCAATCCGCCGTCAACCACCTTGGCAAGTGAGGGGTCAATGGGAATACGTGCAGTGCAAGGGATGTTGTGCTTTGCGGCAAGCTCTTCAAGATGGCTTTGACCGTAAATATAGTGCTCTTTGCCGCACTCATCACACTTGAAGTAACTCATATTTTCAACAAGTCCCAAAATAGGCACGTTCATAAGCTCAGCCATTTTAACAGCCTTTTCAACAATCATACCTACCAATTCCTGAGGAGAGGTAACGATGATTATGCCGTCAACGGGAATGGACTGAAAAACGGTAAGGGGAACGTCACCCGTGCCGGGAGGCATATCAACAAACATAAAGTCAACGTCGTTCCAGATAACGTCGGTCCAGAATTGCTTAACTGCGCCTGCAATAACGGGGCCGCGCCAAACAACAGGGTCGGTTTCGTTGTTAAGAAGCAGATTAACCGACATAAGCTGAATACCCGACTTGGTAACGGCGGGAATAAGACCGATTTCACTGCCCTGTGCCTTTTCCTTAACGCCAAAAGCGGTGGGAATAGAGGGACCTGTAATATCGGCATCAAGAATGGCGGTGTTAAGACCTTTGCGCTGGCTAAGCACCGACATTAAAGTGGTAACAAGACTTTTACCTACACCGCCTTTGCCCGACACAACGGCAATAACCTTGCGGACAGTGGACATTTCGTGCAGATTTTCAATTAAGCTTTCAGGCTTGCGCTCACTGCAGTTTTGACTGCAGGTGCTGCAATCGTGAGTACATTCGCTCATTTTATCGCTCCGTTCAAAATTTTTATTACAGATATTATAATACCACCAACCGTCTTAAAATTCAACAGTTGGTGGTATTTTTTAAAATTATTTTCTTTAACTTTTAATTTTTTTCAAAGCCGACCAATAATCCGCCCTTTTCTGCATAAAAACTGCAAAGTCCCCTTAATTTATGTATCTCAACCTGAACCTCTTCAAACTTCAGCTTAATCATTGCCATAAGACGCTTTGCGGCGCTTTCGTTTTGACAATGACCGATGCTGACTTTTCCCGACTTAAGTCCGTAGGCTTCAAGGTCGGCAAGTATTGTGTCCAACGATTTATTCTCGCCTCGGCACTTGTGGGAAGGCTCCAAGGTGCCTTGGTCGCTTGCCTTGCCGACAATACAAATTCCTGCAAGCCCAACAATCTTTGCCACAAGGGGAGACACTCTGCCGTTGGCGGCAAAGTTTTTTAAGGATTTCAGCATAAACACAAGGCCCGTGTTTTTGTTGTAATCCTGAATTTTTTCGCAAATTTCTTCAAAGGTCAAATTGGCTTTCACAAGCTCTTCCAATTTTCTTACTGCTAATGTGACTTCGGGACCTGCAGAAAGGGTATCCAGAACAAAAACCCGTTTGCCTTCATTTTCTGCTTCATACATTTGCTTTGCCGTACAAGCCGAGTTGTAACTACCTGAAAGACCGCTTGTTATGGTAACGCAAAAAACCTCGTCAGCATCACCAAACGCCTCTAACCAATCGGCAGGATTGGGGCAAGAGGACTGTGACCGCTCTTTGTAGCTGTCAAAAAATTCAACCATTTCTTCAACGTTAAGGTCTTTATCGTCTACAAATTCTCTTTCTGCAGTGATGATTTTCATGGGTGAGTTTGCAAATTCTATACTGTCAAGCATTAACAAATCTGAGGATGAATCGGATACAATTTTAATTTTTCTCATTTCTATTCTCCTTTGTCAGAGTTTAAATCATTGTAATCATTATATTTTAATAACAGCAATAAGTAAATCTATGGTTAAGGAGAATATGTCTACTTGTTGGTATCGTGCCGTAGAATTGGTTTTTAGCAACTCTACGCCCCGTAGAAATAAGAAAAACAGTCGGATGAACTGATTTTCATCCGACTGATGCATTTGGTTATGATTATTTTCTTTTAACAACTTCGTTTTGCGCCTTAACAATGCAATCGGCGGGGTAAACTCCGCGAAGTGCAGTCAAGGGATAAACGCTTGTGTTTTTGCCAACAACGGTGCCGGGGTTAAGGATGCATCCGCAACCGATATCGGCATTGTCACCCAAAATACCGCCGATTTTGCGAAGCCCCGTTTCAATAGCCTCGTCGCCTCTGATAACAACGGGCTTGCCGTCGGCTTTGAGATTGGAGCAGACGGCGCCTGCACCCATATGAGCGTGATTTCCAAGAATGGAGTCACCTACGTAGTTGTAGTGAGGAACCTGAGTTTTGTCAAGCAAAATGCAGTTTTTAAGCTCGGTGGAGTTGCCGATAACACAGCCCTCACCTGTAATAACCGAGCCGCGAATATAAGCACCGGGGCGGATTTCACACCCACTGCCGATAATAGTGGGGCCCTCAATGGTTGCGGTGGGATAAATTTTAACATTTTCACCAACCCACACGCCCTCGCTGATTTCGGTAAAGCCCTCTAGTCCCTTTTCAATCAGACTTAAAATGTGACTTTTAATGTGAGGAAGCATCTGCCAAGGGTATTCGTACTGTGCAAAAAAGTCGGCAAGATAGGAGTTTTTGCAATCAAAAAGCTCACTTGTTTTAAGTTGCTTAACCAACGGTATGACCCCTTTCCTTAATAACTGATGCAATAATATCGCAGTATTCGCGACACTTATCTTCGCTTTCGCTTTCAATCATAACACGGATTACAGGCTCTGTACCGCTTTGACGGAGCAAGGCTCTGCCTTTGCCGTTAATAAGTGCTTCAACCTTGTCTTTAGCCTCAAGCACTGCCTCGTCAGAGAGGACGGCGCCCTTATCCTTTACACGCAAATTTACTGTGAGCTGAGGATAAAGCTGAACGGGCTCTTTAAGCTTTGCAAGGGTGGATTTTGTGTCGCACACCTCTTCGGTAAGCATAATTGCGGTCAAAAGGCCGTCGCCTGTGGTGGCGTACTTTTTAAGAATGATGTGACCCGACTGCTCACCGCCAAGGCTGTAGTCGTTGTTTTGCATACACTCATAAACAAAGCGGTCACCGACAGTTGTCTGTGCACATTTAATGCCAACCTCGTTAAGACTGTTAATCAGACCGCTGTTAGACATAATTGTGGCAACAACGGTATCAGAATTAAGCATATCTCTGCGTTTAAGACGCTTGCCGAGAATATAAAGCATAGCATCGCCGTCAACAACCTCGCCCTTTTCGTCAACGGCAATACAGCGGTCGCAGTCGCCGTCAAAGGCAAAGCCCATATCAAGATGCTGCTCTTTAACAAGACGGCACAAATTCTCAATGTGGGTGGAGCCGCAGTTTTCGTTAACGTTCAGTCCGTCAGGCTCGTTGCCGATAACGGTAACCTGAGCTCCCAATGCACTGAAAACCGAGCTTGCGATTGACCAGGATGCGCCGTTAGCACAGTCAAGACCGATTCGCAGTTTTTTGTAAGAGTTGGAAGCCACCGAAATAAGATAGCCCACGTATCTGTTTCTGCCTGAAACATAGTCTACAATTAAACCGATTTTTTCCTTGCAGGCAAGGGGCAAATCGCTTTCGGCAACACCAAGGGAGGCAAGGTCACCGTCAAGATAAGCCTCAATTAAAGCGGTGGTGTTGTCGTCAAGCTTTTCACCGTAGCGGTTGATAACCTTAATGCCGTTATCGTAAAAAGGATTGTGGGATGCGGTAATCATAATGCCGCAGTCAAACTCATCCATTCGGGTAACGTATGAAACGCTGGGGGTGGTGGTTACGTGAAGCATATATGCATCAGCGCCCGATGCGGTAATGCCTGCAACAATGGAATATTCAAGCATATAGCTTGAACGGCGAGTGTCCTTGCCGATAACGATTCGGGGACGGTAGCCTGCTTTGGTGCAGCCTGAAAGGGAGGATGAAAAATACCAACCCAAAAAGCGACCTACCTTGTAGGCTTGCAGTGAGGTAAGGGTAATATTTGCTTCGCCTCTGAATCCGTCGGTACCGAAATATTTGTTTTTTGCCTTTGTGGTTGAACTTTCAAGTTCAATTTCGTCACGCAACAAGCGGTCGGCACTGATGCCAAACATATCGCAAAGCAAAAGGGCTTTGTCAAGCTGCGGAATGGCTTGGTCCATCTCCCATTTAGAGACTGACTGACGGGAAACTGACAGTTTTTCTGCCAAATCCTCTTGGCTTAAACCTGCTTGAACGCGCAAAGAGGTAATCTTCTGTCCAATAGTCATAAATATACCGCCTTTTCTGTTTATAATAATGTAATACAGATATTTTAACAGATAGTTTTCATAATATCAAGCAACCTGAATAGGTATTTTTAGCAACTTACGGTTGCAAAAGTTGTAATAAAAGGGTTAATTTTACAAAAACGAATATAAATTTATTAAAACGACCACTATGCAAGCAACTATAAGTTGCTTGCATAGTGCATCTGTAATTATTATATGCGTCAAAAAAATCTTTATTAAAAAAGCCCTATCAATCGATAGGACTTTAAAAAATTTCTTGTTCAAGATTGTCAAAAACCGCATTGCTGAAAAATTCGCCTAAGGTTATTTCAAGACCGTCGCAAAACTTTTTAATGGTTTTAATGGAAACGTCTTTGCGGTTGCTATCCATCATACTGTAAGCGGTGGAGGGCGTAACGCCTGACAAATTGGCAAGCTCGTTGATTTTGATATTGCGGTCTGCACAGATTTCACTGAAACGGCAAACAACAGCTTCCTTGACAGTCATATTATCACCTCAAGGAATATTGTATGCTCTGTTTCGCGTTTGCGTATACGCACTTGCGTAAATATAAAAAATATGTTAAAATATTTTTAAATTTATTTTTTAGAGGTGGTTTTAAAATGTTCACAAATGATGATTTTTCAATCAGATTGATATTTTTACGTAAAAAGGCAGGGCTTACTCAAGAAGAGATTGCAAACATTATTCATCTTGAGCGCTCAACCTACGCCTATTATGAAACAGGTAAAACCACTCCAAGTTATAAGGTTGTTGAGGCTTTGTGCAATCTTTATCAGGTAACTGCCGATTGGCTCCTTTTCGGCAAGCCAATCCTTGAAGCAGACAAATTGCTCAGCGATGAGTTTACCGTTTTTATAAAAAATTAGGGTGCGTTTGTTGATGTGGCTGTCATTTTTTAGGGAATGATAGCGTACCCAAGCCTCCCTTGCCTAAAGGGAGGGGGACCGCGATAGCGGTGGAGGGATATAAAAAGCCTTCTTACGAAGGCGTGATATATTGCTTGGCAATTAGAGGGAGGGGACTTGCTCCCACCGAAAAAACAAAGCACTATGGATACCGACGGTATCCATAGTGCTTTTATCTTTCTTAATTAAGCAGTCCTGCAACGGCACTGCCGATGAGGGTGGCGTCCTCTGCTTTAACAAACTCGCAGTAGATACCCAACTTCTCGTTAAGGTACTCCTTAACATAGCGGTCAAGCTTAGGACGGAAAAGCACCGATTTATAGAAGGTAGTGCCCTCTGCCGAAACACAAACGGGACGGGAGGCATCCTTACCTGTGCCTGTGTGCACCATAATGGCGCCAAGATTTACACACACCATACGTGCGGCACGCTCAAAGCTTGCATCCACAATGTCATAAATGGTGTCGGTATCCTCTTTGGTAACGGCAAGTGATGCTATAAAGTTGTCACCCTTTGGCTCCATACAAAACTCGTCAATCTGGCGCATGGTGAAGTCTTCAACCTCTTGAACCTTCTTTGCACACTCATCACTGAGCAATCCATCCTCAGCAGCCTGCTTTACAGTCATACAGATAACTGAGCCCTGATATGCACCTGAAATCATCTTTTCAAACACGTGGTCACCGCAGTTGGCAGTGGTGGCGTCAAAGCGCTTGTCAATATCGCCCTGAATAAAGCCGTCAAAACCGCCTGTCTCCATATTTACAGCCATAGTGCCCTCATTAAATTCGGGCAACTTGCCGATGCGATTGCACTGCTCAACATAGCAGGTGTTGGTGCCAGTGCCAAGAATAAAGCCGATGTAACTGTCAAAGTCTTTATCGGGGAATGCGGCAATGCCGCCAAGCATAGTTGCAACTGTATCGTTGATGATAACAAAGTGCTTTTCACCGCAACCCATCTTTTTAAGGGATGCGTTAATGCCCTCACCAAGCACTTGACCTGCCATATCGCGAACCTTAACCTCTTTGTTAAAGTTAATCAGTCTGCCGTCGCAGTTAGGCAAAATCTCGGTGGGGAATGAGAAGCAGAAACCGACGGTATCACTAATTTTGTCAAAGGGAGCAATAAAGCCTGCAATGGTGTCAAAAAACTCCTCACGGCTTAATTCACCCTTGGTACCGGGCATAGGCTGTTTTGAGAAATTGCTGATGACGGGTGTGCCCTTGTCGTCAAAGCAAACGGTAGCGGCTCTGAAATTGGTGCCGCCTGCATCAAGGACGATAACGGGCTTGTTGCGGGGCACACTGCCGTCAATACCAACGTAGGTTGGAATCATAAGCATAGATTTAACGTCACCGTCGTTGCCCGACTGCATCTGAGCGGCAAACTCCTTGGTGGTGGCATCTAAATCAATCTGCTCAAAGTGCATATTGTATTTTAGCAAAAAACTTTTCAACTGCTCAGTCATATTAAAAATCCTTTCGGTTAGATAACAAATTGACGCATATAGCGGTAGCTTAAGCGAAGTGAATCAAGCACTTTTTCACGGCTTGACTCAAAAGCCTTGTCCTCAACCTCAATACAGGTGTAGCCGTCAAAACCGATATCGGTCAGCGCAGACACGTATCTGCCCCAATCAACGTCACCAAGACCGGGGAGCTTGGGACTCATATACTCAAGGGGATATGCCATTACGCCCACGTCGTTGAGGCGGTCGGGATAAAGCTTGATATCCTTGTAATGAACGTGGAAAATCTTGTCCTTAAACTCGTAAAGGGGCTTGATATAGTCAATCTGTTGCCAGATAAAGTGGCTGGGGTCGTAGTTAATGCCAAAGTTGTCAGACTTAACAATATCAAAAATCTGTCGCCAGATTTTAGGTGTGGTGAACAGATTCTGTCCGCCGGGCCACTGGTCTGCGCCAAAAAGCATGGGACAGTTTTCAATGGCAATTTTAACGCCCAAATCCTCTGCTAATTTAATGATTTCGGGCCATACGGTTTTAAAAATCTCAATATTTTCTTCCACAGTCTTGGTTTGGTCACGGCCAACAAAGGTGGTAACCATATTAACACCAAGCAAAGAACTCATCTTAATAACCTTTTTAAGATGAGCGATGGCGGCGGCGCGCTTTTCAAGGTCGCCGTCCATAGTGTTGGGGTAAAATGCCAAGGATGAAATCTCAACACCCTTATCTGCACAGTAGCCCTTAATATGAGCAATGTACTCCTCAGAAGTGTTGTCAACGTCGATGTGGCTTACACCTGCATAACGGCGCTCTGCCTTGCCCTGAGGCCAACAGGCAACCTCTACACATTCATAGCCCATTTCGGCGGCGGTATCAATCATTTCTTCAAAATTCCAACCGTCAAGAATGGCACTTACAAAACCTAATTTCATAACAAAAACCCTCCGTTTTGATTTATTCATCAAGTTTAAGCACAGCCATAAATGCCTCTTGAGGCACTTCAACCGTACCAAGTTTGCGCATACGCTTTTTACCCTCTTTTTGCTTTTCAAGAAGCTTCTTTTTACGGGTAATGTCACCGCCGTAGCATTTGGCAAGCACGTCTTTACGCACCGCCTTAACAGTCTCGCGGGCAATAACCTTGCCGCCGACTGCCACCTGCACAGGCACTTCAAAAAGCTGACGGGGAATATGCTCCTTCAGTTTTTCGGCAATGCGGCGTGCACGGCTGTATGAATTGTCGGCGTGAACGATGAAGGACAGAGCATCCACCATTTCGCCGTTAAGTAAAACGTCAAGCTTTACAAGATTAGAGGTAGCATATCCGCAAGGCTCGTAGTCATAGCTTGCATAACCTCTTGTGCGGGATTTAAGAGCATCAAAGAAATCGTAAACAATTTCGTTAAGTGGCATAATGTAGTGAATGTCAACACGCTCGGTGCCAACATACTGCATATCCTTAAATTCACCGCGACGCTCCTGACAAAGCTCCATAATCTGCCCAACGTAGTCGCTGGGGGAGTAAATGTGAACGTTACACATAGGCTCCTTGGCAGAAAGTATTGTTGCAGGGTCAGGATAGTTGGTGGGGTTGTCAATCTCTACCTCTTCACCGCCTGACAGCGACAACTTGTAAATAACGCTTGGTGCAGTGGTAATAAGGTCAATATCGTACTCTCTTTCAAGGCGTTCCTGAATAATCTCCATATGAAGCAGACCCAAAAATCCGCATCTGAAGCCAAAGCCCAATGCGGCAGAGGTTTCAGGCTCAAAAAGAAGAGATGCATCGTTTAACTGCAACTTTTCAAGTGCCTCGCGCAAATCGGTGTAGTGAGCGCCGTCAGCAGGGTAAACACCGCAGAAAACAACGGGGTTAACCTTGCGGTAGCCGGGCAGTGCCTCGGCGGCAGGAGCCTCCACAGCGGTGATAGTATCGCCTACACGGGCGTCGTTAACCGTTTTGATTGATGCGGCAAGGTAGCCAACCTCACCTGCATAAAGGACGTCGCAGGGCTCCATTTTAAGTGCCTTTTTTCTGCCAAGCTCAACAATATCAAATTCGGCGCCTGTAGCCATCATACGCACCTTCATACCTGCGCGGATGCAGCCGCTTTTAACGCGGAAATACACGATAACACCTTTGTAGGCATCATAATAAGAGTCAAAAATCAAGGCTTGCAGAGGACCGTCGCGGTCATCCTCAGGTGCAGGCACACCCTGAACAATGCTTTCAAGCACGTCTTTAATATTAAGACCCGTCTTGGCAGATACACGGGGAGCCCCCTCTGCCGAAATGCCGATAATATCCTCAATATCGGCGGCAACTCGGTCGGGGTCTGCACTGGGCAGGTCAACCTTGTTGATAACGGGAAGCAGCTCAAGTCCGTGGTCGGCGGCAAGATAGGTGTTGGCGATGGTCTGCGCCTCAATACCTTGAGAGGCGTCAACCACAAGCACGGCACCCTCACAAGCGGCAAGGGAGCGAGACACCTCGTAGTTAAAGTCAACGTGACCGGGAGTGTCAATCAAATTAAGCTCGTACATTTCACCGTCGTCTGCCTTGTACTCAAGGGTAACGGCGTGAGCCTTGATGGTAATTCCGCGCTCACGCTCCAAATCCATAGAGTCAAGCAGCTGGTCTTCCATCTCTCTGTCCGACACCGACTGAGTAAGCTCAAGCATACGGTCGGCAAGGGTGGACTTGCCGTGGTCAATGTGAGCAATTATGCAAAAATTTCTGATATGGTCAGATGGGTATACCAAAAAATCACCTCTAAATTTATTTGCCTTGGCTGAGCAGTAACGCGCGACAAGGCGCCGCCTCAACCGATTTAATTTTAAGTGGGGTAGCCATAAGGGTGTAGCGGCCCGACTGAACGTGGCGCAAGGTCAAGCCTTCAAGCACAACCACCCCTGCAAGAGCCAACTCGCGATGAACGGCAACCAAATCATCCTCTGTGCCAATGGATAAGCCGTCAATTCCCACAAGCTTAACCCCTGCGGCAACAAGTGAGAAAACTGCCGAGCGAGTAAGCTGACAGTCACCAAGGGTTTTGAAGATAACACGGGTGGCGTTTTGAGGCACTAACTCCTCAATATCGGCACCTGTCAAATCCTCTCTGCCGATGCAGTTTATAACGGTGCATTCCCCCATAAAGACCGACAGGTCAATTTGGTCAATAGTGGCACCGTCGGCAAGAAAGTGAGCGGGCGCATCAATGTGAGTGCCTGTGTGCAGGCAGGCGTAAAGGGAGGTCAGATTGTAAAGGTCGCCCTTTTCCATTGATTTGTCTTTAATAATTTTTGTATTAGGGTCACCCGAATAAACGGGCGCAGTGTTAATGTCAACAGAAATATCAAAAACAGTCACGCCAATCCCCCCAATATATATTTCATTATATCAAAAATGCGCAGCGTTTTGATATAATGTGTCTATGTTTTGCGGTTGTCGTGCAAACGGCGAGCAAAACAGACTTTAAATCAAAATAATAAGCATTGTGCTTAGTATATCATAACAGATTTTTAAACTTTTGTAAAGAAAAAATAGTGGCTATTATGCGTTGTACCGTTAAGGACAGTTTTAAAATTTGTTCAGGCTGCTATTAAAGAAAGCAAGTAAGCTTTCAAAAACGAAGTATTTTCTATTTTGATGATTTGTATTTACTTATAAATTCCGTTGGTGTGATACCCATATAGATTTTAAACTGTCTGCAGAAAAAGTGTGTATCACTGTAACCGCAGATTTCTGCAACCTGTGTTATGGAATATAGATTCGAACGTAGCAGATCACAAGCGTAATTGATTTTAAGCTGAATAATGTATTTAATAGGCGGCACAGCAAATTTTTTTAGAAACAATTTTTTGAGGTAGGATTCACTGATGCCGCAAAGAGCAGATAGTTCCGATACGCTTATTCTTTTGGTTAAAAAATATTCATTTATATAGTCAATTGCAGGTTTAATGGCGTCGTACTGCTTTTGCGGTATATAGTTTTCTTTTTGTATTTCGGCAAAGATTTTATATAGCAGAGAAATGCTTTCAAAATAATATCCGTCATTTTTGGATACCCAAACCGAGAACAGTTTTTTGAAAAGATGTTCAAGTTTTATACTGTTTTTAGTATTAAGGACAAAAGCCTCATTAGAAATCGGAACGTCCGTATCGAAAAATACATCGAAGCATTCGCCGTATTCCTCCCGTTCCACGATATATTCTTTATTTTCACCTTTTGGTAAAAAACGAATCGTTCCGCTTTCGCAATTTAATGTTTTGCCGTTAAATTTAACTTGAGCTTTTCCCGATATGTGCAATATCAATTCGTTGCTTTTTAAGCTGTGCGTAAAGGTTGTATTCTTTTCCGGATACTCGTTTTTTCCCACTAATATTACACGATTTATTTTTGTAACAATAAAATCGTTCTTCATATAATCACCCTTATTATCATACTACGATTTATAATAAAAAGCAATAATTAGTGCCAAAAAGTGCACATTCTCTTTTTGGTGTATTTACTATGTTATAAAAGCGAGTAAAATAAACTTGAAAGGCGGGCGGAAGGATGAACGAACGAATTGAAAAATTGACCAACCTCACATTAAAGGGTGAAATGTATGCGCACCCCGTGGCAACAGAGTTTGACCGAGAGGATTTATTTTTATCCCGTCAGCAGATGGAGTCGAAAAGGCTTTGTGAATTTATTTTAAATCAAGAGCCCGTTTTGACCGAATATTCCAAAATGACGGGATTTTTTAATTGTGACAGTTCGGTTGTAGGGGATGCTTTTCGCCGCATGGGACATACAGCGTGGGAAGCAATTAAAAACGATTTTTACTTAAAAGCGATTGATAATTTATCAACTTTTGAGTGGCAACACGCAACAGCTGATTATAAAAAAGTTTTAGATAAAGGTGTTAAGGGAATAATTGAGGAAATCGATGATTCCTTAAAACTACACACAGAAACAGAAGAAATAGAATTTTTGAATGCATTAAAAAGGGTAGCCAATACCCTTATCGCTTGGGCACATAAATGCTCAGATAAGGCATTGGAACTTTCGAAAACATTAGAGAATACAGAACATAAGAAAAACCTCGAAAATCTTTCAAAAGCACTTTTAAATGTTCCTGAAAACAAACCAAAGTCTTTTTATGAAGCGGTTTTAACGATATATGTGTGCTTCTCTGCTGACCCCGACAGTGTTGGTACACTTGACAGATATTTAAGACCTTTTTATGAGCACGATATAGAAAACGGTGTAATTACAAGAGAAGAAGCAAAAGAATATCTGCAAGAGTTTTTTTTAATGTTACAGTCGGCAACGCGCGTTAGTTCTTCTAACTTCACCCGTGGAGGAGAGTCTCATTTTTGCATCGGTGGATATTTACCCGACGGAACGGACGGTTTTTGCGACCTTTCCCGACTTATTCTTGAAGCCTTGCTTGAATTGCCCACTTGGATTCCGCAGGTAACTTTGCGTTGGACGGCAAAAACACCAAAAGAGGTTTTCAAGTTTGCACTCGATTGTGAACGCAAAGACCCAAATAAACGAATTGCTTTCCAAAACGACGAAAAACGTATCAAATGTTATACCGAAATCTGCGGTTTTACTTTTGAAAAGGCGGTTTCATATACAACGGTTGGTTGCAACGAACCTGCATTTTTGGGTGCGATTTCCGGCAGCAACTCAAAAATAAATTTTGCGCGGTCCACTGAAACACTTTTCCATAAAAAGTGTGAAAGAATTATAAACACAAAAACGTATGAAGAATTTTATGAAATTTTCCTTGAAGAATTATTAAGCGATTTAGATATAGCATATGATTATGACGATAAATATAATAGAGAAAGGGCTAAAGATATAAATTATCTATCTTCACTCCTCTTCCATGGCACGATAGAAAAAGCAAAAAGCTTAACACAAGGTGCAGGCGATGTTGTAATCGCTTCAC
>JAFQWE010000022.1 GCA_017407645.1 Clostridia bacterium
AAAATCAATTTTTTCATTTTCAAAAAGGGCTTTTCTTGCACTTATTACAATATTACTTGCTTGTTGTATTTCCCCATTCATTCTCGTTCCCCCTTTTCTTATTTTATATATTATAACATTTTATAAGAATATTTGCAATAGCTGCAAAATATCCCTGCCGACTTCTCGGCAGAGGGATAGTTTTGCGTTAAAAATCTAATTATTTAGATTCCTTAATTGCAGCCTGTGGTGCAACAAGTCGGAGTGTTTAACCCCCTACAACTCAAATTCAACTACAAACTTTTCAAGCAGTTTTACGGGGTGGTAGGCAAGCTTGGCTTTGCGAAGGCCTTCGTCACCTGCATCATCCTCGCGGTTGATATATTCCGCATTTTTGCCGAAGCAGGCGGCAAATCGGTTGTTTAGGGTCTGATAGGCGCCTTTAACCCCTCTGTCTGCCTTTTCAATATGCACGTAGAGGGTGTCGCCAACCTGTTCGCCCACCGAAAAGCCTGCCACCTTGCCGTTGGCATACAGCACGCCGCCAAACATTCCATACATATCACTGCTATTCAAAACCTGACCAACCAGGTCGTTTTCGGCATTTTTATCGTCACTCATATCTGTGGCAGAAAAACTGTCAAAAAAGGAGCGCACGTCATCAATATTTTCGGCAGAGATTTTTTCAAACCTTTCTTCATAAAGACGGCAAAACTGACTTATCAGATTTCGTTGACCGCCGTATTTTTTGCCCGAAAGGGTGATTAAATTTTCGGCAGAATAAAGATAGTCAAAAAAGTCGGGCTGAGGATAGGTAACACTCTTTAACTCAATCTTTTCAAAGAAGTCCAAATACTCCTTGGGAATGGCGCAAAAGCGGATGACCTTGCTGCCTTGCTGACGCTCAAACTCAATAAGCTTGTTTATAGAATCGGCTACGTCAACGTCCTTACACATAGGCATACCGTAATAGATACCGCCTGATTCTTCATAATACCGAATAAAAAGGCAGTCACTGTTGCAGGCATATTCAATATTATACAGGTCGCGCCACATAAAGACACCGCCTACCGTGTAATCACAGGTGGGATGGCTTAAAAGCTCAAAATATGGACGGCACTTGTCAATATGTGCATCGGTAAGGGTAGAAAATTGCATAAACAAATCTCCTTTAAAAACTAACAAAATCATTATACCACCGAGAATTTTAATTACAACAAATTATTGCAAATTTCTATAAATTGCATTAAAATCAAAATGGAGGTGAGGGGTATGAAATACGGCAACATCGTTAAGGGCGAGTTTTTAAGCCGTCCCAATCGTTTCATTGCCAACGTTAATATTGAGGGCGCGCCCCACACCGTTCACGTGAAAAATACAGGTCGGTGCAAGGAACTGCTTGTGACGGGTGCTACCGTATATCTTGAGCAGAGCCAAAATCCCTTGCGCAAAACCAAGTTTGATTTGGTGGGGGTTGAAAAGGCGGCAGCAGGCAAAGCCCCCATTATGATAAATATGGATTCTCAGGCACCCAACCTGATTGCAGGGGAGTGGCTGCCTAAAAGCCGACTTTTCTCTGACGGCGCAATCTACCGCCGAGAGTATACCTACGGCAAATCCCGATTTGATTTTTATATTACCGACGGCGACCGCAAAGCCTTTTTGGAAGTGAAAGGGGTCACTCTTGAAAAGGATGGGGTGGCATATTTCCCCGACGCTCCCACCGAAAGAGGTGTAAAGCACCTTAATGAATTGGTTAAAGCGGTGGAGGAGGGATATGAGGCATACGTGCTATTCGTCATTCAGATGAAGGGTATATCCGCCTTTAAGCCCAACGATGACACCCACAAGGCTTTTGGGGATGCACTGCGACACGCCGCATCAAAGGGAGTAAGGGTTTTCGCCGTCGACTGCATTGTTAATCATCCAACGGTTGTAGCCGATGCTTTGGTTGAAGTTACGCTGTTATAGATAACAATTTATAACACAGCCGACCTTTGCGTTATGGCAGAATTTAGCGCAAACAAATTGCTTAACTTAATTTCGCGAGGTGATTTAAGTGAGTATAAAGCAAAATTTACATATTCATACTACCTATGCTGACGGAAAAAACAGTCCTGAAGAAATAGTCGTTGAAGCTATAAACAGAGGGTTTGATTCAATCGGTTTTTCCGAACACTCGTATATTCCCTATACCCCCAACCAAAACGACCCTGAAAACAAAGGTCAACTTTACGTTGAGAAAACTGATGCATACAAGGGGGAAATATACGATTTAAAGCGCAAATACCGCGACAAAATAGACGTGTTTTGCGGAATGGAATTTGATTTTTGTTCAGATGAAAACGTTGGCCCCTTTGATTATCTTATCGGCTCCGTTCACTGCCTTGAAATTGACGGAAGGATTAGAAACTTTGTTTCCGGCGCAGCAAACCCCTGCAACCACGTAAACACCTATTTTAACGGCAACGGAATGGCTTTTGCAAAGGCGTATTTTGAAAAGCTTGCCTGTCTGCCTCAAAAGAAAAGGTTTGATATCATCGGCCATTTTGACGTTATTACACGAAACAACGGCAGAGATAATTTTATTGACGTTTTTTCAAAAGAATATTTGAGCTTGGGCTTTGAGGCTATAGGTGCCTTAAAAGGAAAAATCCCTCTTTTTGAAATAAACACAGGGGCAATTCCGCGAGGCTACGTATCTGCTCCCTTTCCACAAATGGAGTTTTTGAAAGAATTTAAACGCCAAGGGTTTGGGGCGGTTATTACCTCTGACTGCCACGATAAAAACTTTTTGGACTACTATTTTGATGAGTCAAAAAAACTTCTTTTAGAAGCAGGGTTTAAGTCTAAATGGGTGTTTACGGATGATGGGTTTAAAGAGGTTGAACTGTAGGGAACGGATTTATCCGTTCCGCTTTGGAATGTACCAAAATCGTGCTTGTAGGGGAGGGCCTCTGTGCCCTCCCGTTAGTTTTTGCAAAATTCAAATGTTGCCTTTGGCAACGAGATTTTAACAACCCTCTCACCCGCTAACGCGGGAGCTCTCCCAGAGGGAGAGCCTTTTTAAATTAGCCTCACCCTTTGGGAGAGGTGGCGGCTCAGCCGACGGAGAGGGCAAATATGCTCACTCCGCTCGCGCGATATGTTGTTTGTGACAACGCGATATATTTGAAATGCAAATGCGATATATCTAACGATGCGATATGTTGCCTTTGGCAACGAGATAAAAAAGCAGATGAAACAATTCGTTTCATCTGCTTTTAGCTTTATTCAACTTTGACCTTTACGCCTTCGCTTCTGTCAAGACGGCAGTTGCGTCTGCCAAGATAATAAAAGGGGATAAGAGCAAGGGCAAAAACTAACGTAACCGAGGTAGAGCCAATGAAAATTCCCACGGTGGTGGTTGCATCAATCTGATGGAAAAAGGCTTCGCTTATAATCTCGCTCACCTTGTCAGTATGGGTGTAGCAGAGCGAGTAAACGTACATTATAATCATATTCACGTTTAGCGCAATCATATAAGGAATAATCAGAATAAATGCTGAGGATACGAATATTCTGCCTGCGCCTGCTTTAAGGCTAAAGCAACCGTCGTATTCATCTATGTATCCGCAAGTTTCAATATGTCTGAAGCCCACCAAAAGAGGATAGGCAATAAGAATAACACCAAGAGAGATATACTCTGCAATTTCTTCCTTATAAAAAGAATAGTCAAGCACAACGCTTATGGCAAAACGCAACACGTGAAAAATTGCTGTGCAAACACCGCCGTAAAGAAGCATAGCGCCGACGGTACGGGGAATACCCTTCCAAAAACGGAAAAATTGCAGGCGTTCATATTCATCCTGATCAAATCTAACGCGTTCTTCATCTTCAATATGCATTTTAATCACCTCGTCATTACTTAATTAGTTTGGTTCGTTTCATTGGTATTATCCGTAGGGGTACCCTCACTCTGAGGAGGTTTGGGGGGAATAATGGAGCGTGATATTACCACGCCGTCATATGTCTTTTTAAACCTTAATCTGCCTAAAAGCTGCTTGCCGCACTTTTTACATTCAAAGTCGGCAATAAAATATCGGTTTTTATACTTCCATTTGGTTTTGCGACCCATAAAATCGTCACAATCGGGGCAACGGCACCGCAGTTGCTCCTTATCAATGGCAGGATTATTGATGTCACTTATAATGTAGGGCTTGAAGAAAAGGCGCTTGTAATACTCCTCTTTTGTGGCATCGGTTACGTAGCCCTTAAGGCCTCTTTCACTATCCCAGGTGCGACGGAGTATTTCGGCAGTGCACAGACTGTCACCCAAGGCTCTGTGAGCGGCAAACTCCTCGAAATTAACGTTAAGCATCTCGGCGGCGGTGCCAAGGGCAATCTGATTGCCTGTGACCCCAAGCCGATTTTGCACGTATTTCTGAATATCCACGTATCCGTACAGAAAAGGAATAGTCTCTTTACCCATAAGGATTTTAAGATTTTCCACCAACACGTAAATGTCGGTGTTGCTCCAAGTCAGAGTGACGGTGTCCTCTCCAGCCCACTGGGTGTAATCCCTGATGGCTTTTTCAATGGATATGCCACTGCGCATCTGGTCGTTTGTGATATTGGTAAGACCTTTAACACGGGCGCGCAACCGCTTGGTCAGTTTTGACCGCACAAAGCACTGAAAACGGCTTACCTCTTTCAAATTTTCGTCAAGCTTTACGGCACCGAATTCAATAATCTCGTTAAGAAAGCCCTTCTGCCAAGGACAGTATGCGCTATTCCATTCAAGGTCAAGAATAATATAATGCACTTGGCGAACATCTCCTTACTGCTTATTGTGGCTTGCCTGCTTCAAACGAAGCTCTTTCGATAAAATCATTTTGCGCAAACGGATTGAAAGGGGAGTAACCTCTACCAATTCGTCGTCTTTAATAAATTCAAGCGACTGCTCCAAAGAAAGCGTGCTGGGAGGAGTCAGCTTCAGCGCATCGTCACTGCCTGATGCACGGGTGTTGGTGATGTGCTTTTTCTTGCACACGTTACAGGTGATATCTTCACCCTTGGGATTTTCGCCAACGATCATACCCTCGTATACCTCAACACCTGCGCCGACAAACAGACGTCCACGCTCCTGAGTGTTGAAAAGTCCGTAGGTGGTGGTCTCTCCCGTTTCGTGAACGACGATGGAACCTACCGAGCGCTCGGGGATGTCACCCTTGTACTCCTCGTATCCGTCAAAGACGTGGTTCATAATGCCGTTGCCGTTGGTGTCGGTCATAAACTGTGAGCGGTAGCCCATCAGCGAGCGTGCAGGGATTCTGAACTCAATATGGGTTGAACCGCCGTCGCGAGTGCCCATATTAAGCATCTCTGCCTTGCGGGAGCCTAACTTTTCAATAACGGCGCCAACGTATTCTTCGGGCACCTCTACCATAAGCAGTTCCATAGGCTCAAGGTGCGGCCCTGCTCGTCCTGTGTATAGATAACTCTTGGACGTGACACCTGAAACTCATATCCCTGACGGCGCATGGTCTCAATCAAAATGGAAAGGTGCAACTCACCTCTGCCTGAAACCTTAAAGGTATCGGCAGAGTCAGTCTCCTCCACTCGCATGCTTATATTAGTCTCTACCTCTTTAAAGAGGCGCTCACGCAGATTGCGGGAGGTGACAAACTTGCCCTCTTTACCTGCAAAGGGTGAGTTGTTAACGATAAAGTTCATTGAAACGGTGGGCTCGTCAATCTTAACAAAGGGAAGGGGCTCAATGCAATCGGGGTTGCAAACCGTCTCACCAATGTTCAGGTCGTTAAGACCTGCCACGGCAACAAGGTCGCCTACGCTTGCAGAGTCACACTCAGCGCGCTTTAGTCCCTCAAACTGATAGAGTCGGGTTATTTTGACCCTTTCCTGACTGCCGTCGCGGTGACAAAGAACGGCACTGTCCCCCGTTTTAACACTGCCGCGCTCGACTCGGCCAACACCAATGCGTCCAATATACTCGTCGTAATCAATGTTTGAAAAGAGCAACTGCAAGGGAGCGTCAGCATCACCCTCAGGTGCAGGAGCATGCTCAAGTATGGCGTCAAGCAGAGGTCTCATATCACCCTCGCGCACGTTGGGGTCCAAGGATGCATATCCCTCGCGTGCAGAGGCGTATACAACGGGAAACTCAATCTGACTGTCATCGGCGCCAAGGTCGATAAACAGGTCAAGCACCTCGTCAATAACCTCGGCAGGACGGGCCATAGGTCTGTCAATCTTATTTACAACAACAATAGGCTTCTTACCAAGGGCTAGTGCCTTTTTAAGCACGAAGCGGGTCTGAGGCATACATCCCTCGAAGGCATCGACAAGCAGAAGCACCGCGTCAACCATTGTGAGTATGCGCTCCACCTCGCCGCCAAAGTCGGCGTGACCGGGAGTGTCTACAATATTGATTTTAACGTCCTTGTACACAAGGCTTGTGTTTTTTGACAAAATGGTAATGCCGCGCTCACGCTCCAAATCGTTGGAGTCCATAACTCTGTCGGCAACCTGCTCGTTAGAACGGAAGGTGCCTGCCTGACGAAGCAGCTTGTCAACGATGGTGGTTTTGCCGTGGTCAACGTGGGCGATAATGGCAATGTTTCTTAATCTTTCTTGTTTCATAAAATCCATCCCTTAAATAATTAACCTGTTAAGTATAACACATCACTTCTCATATTACAATTATAAAATGAAAAAGTTTCTACATATTTAATATATATAAATACATTTTTCTAAAAAAATCAAATTTTAATGAATAAATTACAATATATTGTGTCAAAAATCAAACTGACACCTATTTGTCGGCAAAGTGGCATATTGCACAAAAAAGCCTCGTTTTTTTAACTCTTTTTGCCAAAACAAAAAACTTTAAAAAAAATGAAAAAAAGTGTTGACAAATGGAAGGTGGTGTGGTAGTATAATCAGGCGCCTGCAAAAAGGGGCGCCAAAAAAGGACCTTGAAAATTAAACAACGAAATGAAACGGACCCAAAAAATTTTTTTGAGTAACTGATGATGAAGAATCATCGGGACAACATTTTAGCTAACAGCAGTTAGCGTAGATTTTGAGCTAACAAAGCTTCTAAAAATCGATTTGATGCGAAAGCTTCAGA
>JAFQWE010000023.1 GCA_017407645.1 Clostridia bacterium
AGTGATGATGCGGCCGCCTGCTGCGGTAACAACATAGTTAGCGTCCCAACCAACGTAGCCGTAAATATCGGTTGCGTCGTCACCGTCAATGTCACGGGTGAGCTCGCTTGCAGCCTTTTCGAAGTTTGTCCAGTTCCAAGTACCCTCTGCATAATATTCAGAAGGAGACTTAACTGAATACTGCTTGAACAAGTCTTCGTTAACGAAGATCATTGCAGGCTCTGCCATATTCTTAGCAAAGGTGTAAAGTTCACCCTTGTAAGTGTAGGTGGGAGCTACCTCGTCAAGACCTTCAACAAGGTAAGGATGGTCAAAACCAACAACGCCTGCATCCTTCATCTCGCTGATAGAGTAAATCATACCTCTGTTTGCGAGCTTGGGCCAGTTTTTCTCGAATGCATAGATAAGGTCGGGAGCATCTTCTGCTGCGAAGTCAGTGATGAACTTCTTTTCCCAGTTTTCCCACTCAATGTTGGGGATGATTTCGGCAGTGCCGTTGTAAACCTCACCATAGTACTTGTGGAATTCCTTCCACCACTTACCTGATTCGGTCTCGTCGTTGCCGGCAGAAGCGTGACAGCTGTAGATAACGATGTTACCTGATTCTTGAAGCGCTGCAAGCACCTCTTCACTTACATCGCCAACGCCGCCGGGGATTTTGTCAGAGTACTTGCCGCCTTCATCGTCGTTGCCGCCTGAACTCTTACAACCTGCGGCTGTAAGGCCCAAAGCACAAACAAGAAGAAGCACAAGCACAAGACTAAATACTCTTTTCATACTAAAAACCTCCTGTTGTTTTGTATATAAACGTTTTCACGTAAATACCATTGCTATTTTTTTGTTTGACGGTCAATCTCGGTCTTGGTTAGATTTATCGCCTTTTGTTCTGAGATTTTGCCGTCTGACAAGGCACCCCAAAAATCCCACTGAGTTGTGCCCAATTCACCGACTCCGTTATAAAGAGGAAGCTGAATGTTGTCGGTGCAATCAGAAAACATCTCAAGTTGTTCGGTTGTGAACACCTTATCATAATCACGGCTTGTAAAGTCGGGGTTTATAACGCTGTATTTGTTAAGCGCCACGACGTAGTTTACACAGCCTTGCCAGTTAATGCTTGATGCAGATACCGCCCAGCCGTAACACCTTCCTGAGCGAACGCCCGTTTGGTTGCAGTTATCAAGAGGAAAGGGCACAACCGACCAATTAAAATCAAGCCGATTGTTGACCAGATTACCGTACTCACCTTGAGGAGTCCACCCCATCATTGCCGTTTTGCCTGCCATCCACTTTGAATAATATTCAGTGGCGTAACCGTTTGCATAGGTGCTGCGGTAGTTAGCCAAGCCTTGTAATGTTTGCGGATTTTCTATGTAAGAACAGAATTTGCCATTCTCATCAAGCTTTACCAGTTCACCGCCTGTCGATGCCACAAAGGCATAGGGGGTGTAACCGTAGTAACCGTAAAGGTCGTTTTTGCCATCTTCATTAGTATCACGGGTAATAAGCTTTGCACAGCTTTTGAAGGCCGCCATATCCCATCTGCCCGCCAGATAATATTCATAAGGAGACGTTACGCCGTATTGACTAAACAAATCCTCATTAACAAAAATCATATCTGCCTCTGCATAAGCACAGGCGAAGGAGTAAGTTTTGCCGTTTGCGGAATAGAGGTCGCTTGCCAGCTTTTGTTTTATAAAAAGTGACGGATGATTGGTGCCCTCTACACCCTTTTCATCCATTTCTTCAACCGAAACAATCAATTCCCGATTGAGAAGCGGATAAAAGTTATTTTCAAAAAGATATATCAGGTCGGGGGCAACACCCGAAGCCAAATCCTTGTTAAATCGAGCTTCCCAACCTTGCCATTCAACTGCCACAGAGCTTACTGTACCGCCATACTCCTTTTGGTAGTAATCTAAAAATTTGTTATACCAATCTTGGTCGTAGGCAGTTGCGCCGACAGTGCCGCCGTCAAATTGATAAACTGTAATATTTCCCGAATCGAACAATTGCGTATCCTGTTCTGAATCGGCTTTCTTTACAGTACCGATGCAACCGCTTGACACTGCCATAACGCTGCAAAAAAGCACACAACAAAAAGCTTTTATAAGGCGAGCTGACGTCATTTAGTTTGCACTGTCCATTTCAAGCTCGCACTGTTGTTCAAACATAGGCTTGAAGGATGTAAGCACTTCAGAAACGTTTCCTTTGCTTCTTTCAAGGGCATACCAGAAATCCCACTGTGCATGCCACAATGAGCCAACGCCCATAAAGAATGCATTTGAAGTCTGATTGTCGTAATCACCCATCAACTGAAGCTGCTGCTCGTTGAAAACGTCCATATGCTCGTCGTCTTCATACATGCCCTTAGTCATTTCACTGAAAACGCGAGAGGCAATTACGTAGTTAAGTGCGCCCTGTGGGTTTTTGGTAGAGGTGACTATGCCAATGCCGTTGATATCGCCGGGCATTACGCCGCCTGCACTGTTGTCAGGGCCGTATGGGAAAGGCACGATATCCCAATTGAATGTGATTTCGTCTCTGCCTATAGGCTTGGACAGATTGGTCTTAAGTGCACCGTGCATACCAACCTTGCCGCCTGCAAAGTCGCCCTCACGGGTGATGCACTTATCAATGCTCAACTGATTTACGTTTTTAAGGGCGTTGTTAACGTTCAAGGTGTCAAGGCAATCGTAAATGTTGCCTTTGTCATCCATTCTGATAAGCTGACCGCCGTTTGCAACAACAAACCAGCTTAAATCCCAACCGGTGTAACCGAAAACGTCAATAACGTCGTCTAAATCACTGTCACGACTGAGTTCTTTACAGCACTTTACGAAGTTTTCGTAATTCCAAGTACCCTCGTTATAATACTCAACAGGTGACTTGACAGAGTACTGCTTAAACAGGTCGGTGTTTACGCAACAGTAAACTGCACTTTTGAAGCCAAGAGCCAATGAGTAGTTCTGCTTTTTGTAAGAATAGTTCTTTTCGCAAAGCTCAACGTCCTCTTCAAAGGTGGGATGGTCGATTCCAACTACGCCAAGCTCTTTAAGCTCGTCAATCGAATAAACCATTCCGCGATTGGCAACCTTTGGCCACAATTTATAGAACAAGGTGATTACGTCGGGAGCTTCTTCTGCTGCAAAATCGGTAACAAAAACCTTTTCCCAGCCTTCCCACTCAACATACTTGCGGGTAAGATTACCGCCGTATACCTGAGAGAAGTATTCGGAAAAATCTTTGGCGTAGTCAGTCTCACTATCTGAATTCGTGTAGACGGTTACGTCACCTGAGCTGGACAGCGCCTCCAAAACCTCGGCACTTACGTTGGCAACACCGCCGGGAACAAGATCGCCCATATTCTTGTCGTCGTCAGTATTGACATCGGCTGTTTTACAACCGGTTGCAGTAATTGCCAAAGCACAGATAAGAACAAGCACAAGGATTAAAGAAAAAGCTCTTTTTATCATAGATAAACACCTCGATTTTTTCGTATTTTTCAATCGGGAAAATGCGGCTTTTTTGCCAAAAGAGTGCATTAGACCACAATTAACCAATCCTATTTTACCACACTTTTTAAAAATGGGAACAGGGTTAACAAACATTTCATATTTTTCGTCACTTTGCATATTTTTTCGCCTTTTTATTTGTTTAAAAAACACAATAAAAAAGGGCTTTTTTGTGTTAATTTTTTTATGTATACCTGTAAAGAAGTAATTTCGGGGCATTTTAACCATATTTTTTGGTAGAATTTACCAATTCATATAAAATTATATGGCCGAACATTAAAAAACTTGTCCCGAAAATAAAAAAATAAAATCTCTTGGATTGAAAAAATCCAAGAGATTTTTAGTTAATGGTTATTTCTTAGGCAATGCCATCTTGTAAATACCGCGGCAAGCACCTGATGCAAACAACTCTCTGGTAAGAGGATTGATGTCCAAGTGGCTGATATCTCTGGCTGCCTGTGGACCTTGGCTTCCGTCGCCCTTATTACGTGCGCAGTTAAGCCAAGTCTTGCCGCCGTCAGTGGTACGAAGCACACCTGTTGCGCTTGCATATACACCGCGACCGTTACATACGAAGATGCAGTTGGTGTTTTCGGGGTCAACGGCAATATCACGGATATCCATAGTATCCCCTGTCAAATCTCTTGATTCGGCAAATGAATAGATAAGTGTGTTTGCGCCGGTCTTTTCGTCAACAGCGTAAACAACGTTTTTGTTGGCAAGAACAAGCAAGCGCTTGCCGTCAAAGTCGTATTTCATTTGTCTTACACCGTTGGGAACGGAGCCAACCTCTTTCCAGGTGATGCCGTAGTCGTCGGTACGAACAATCTTACCGTCGCCGTTTACACCAAAAAGCGCGCCGTCGGCATTATGGCAATATACACCGTTGCAGCCTTCCATCTCGGTCCAATTAACGCCCTTATCGGTAGAGCGGTACTGACCTGCAAATACTATATCGTTTTTGCCGTATGCACCGTAAATGTTAGGAATTTTAACAACAAGATCGGTAATCTTGATAGTTTTACCGCCGTCGGTTGTGTGGGCGATGATTCTGTCACCGTGCCAGCTGCTTGTTTTAAGAGCGATGATATGGTTTTCATCCACTACGTAGCCGCCGTATGAATAGCCGCCCCATGGATTGCCTGACCAGTTAACGTAGATCCAGGTTTTGCCTGCGTCAAGTGAATAGCCGCCGTTATAGTCCTGATTGCCAACAGCCATAAAGTTGGGATTGTTAACGTTGTGGCTGATTGAAGTGGTGCAAGAGCCGTTGTAGCCGTTGCCGCCCCATTCAAAGTTTTTTGCGCCGTCTTCAGAGCGCATAATCATATCGCCGCCTGTAGAAATGCACAGATTTTCATCCTTGCAGTTCCAGGCAAATACGGTTTGACGAACGTTATAAGGAATAAAGGAGTTGGTAGTATCAAGCTTGGTTTCTTTCCAAGTTTTTCCGCCGTCGTGTGAGTAGTAGATTTTGCTGGTATAACCAAGACCTGCGCTAAGATGGTCGTCCTGAACTACCATCTTGTCGGGATTAACGGGGCTGACTCTTACTCTTGCGGGATATGTGGTGGGGAAGCCTGCTGTGTTAACCTTTTTAAAGTTATCACCGTTATCCTCTGAAATATACATTCCTTCTACTGCACTTACGTAAACGTTGTTTTTGCGGGTAGTGAGAACGTCCATACCGTGTGCAGTTGCATCAAGAATCTTTTCAAAGGTTTTGCCACCGTCTTTTGAACGGAAAACACCAAGCTTATGGGCAATATATACCCAGCCCTTTGCAGGACTTACGTAAATCTCGCCACCGCCTGAATATTCTTCGGTATTAACAACAGTCCAGGTTTCGCCGCCGTCGGTAGACTTAAGCAATGCGGGTTCGCTGTTTTCACCGCGGTCATACTTTCTTGTATCACGTGACCAGTAAACAGTTTTGCAATAGCCCAACTTTTCGTCAAAGCTGGTTTCATCAAAAGCAATCTGATGACGGGTATCGCGGTAAGCGCAAAGCTTAGCATAATCGCTTTTGGTTTTGTTATAGGTAAACACACCCTCCCAGGTTTCGCCCATATCGGTTGAAAGATAGATGCCGTTTACTCCGTAATGAATTGAGTTTGCACCGATAAGCAAAACACGGTTAGCGTTTTTGGGATCGATAGACATACCGCAACCGCCTGATGAATAAAGGCCAATTGTAGTAAGCGCCCAATTTTTGCCGCCGTCGGTTGTGCGGTATACGCCGCCAACGTCGGTACCCATAAAGGCAAGATTGGGGTCGGTTGCAGAGGTGGTGATGTAAATAGGCCACTGACAGCCCTCACCGCCTGTATATCCCTTTGCCAATATTTCTGCAGTTACCAGTGGCACTGCCTGCCATGGTGTGTCAACCGTTGGGTGCTTTTCATTTGACTTGAATGCTCCCTCAAAATTAAATCCGTACATTTTTGCCCACTCCTTGTAAGTTGTTGAAGCGCCGTTGAAAAGTGATGAAACATAAGACTCTGTAATTAAATATTTGTATTTGTCTTGCCACTCTTCATAGGTCATATTGCTGCGTTTTAGCATAGCCTTAAGGTTATCACTATCCATTATAAGCTTATATGCTTGCGCCAGTTTATCAGGACTTTCGTTTGCCAATCTTGGCAACACTTCCAGATAGGTGCCTATCCATTTACCCCAAGTCATTCCTTGGTCAACCTTGGAAGACGTGCCGTCAGCCTTTTTACCTGAACAACCGGTCAAAAGCAGAACTGCACACAGTACAACCGAAACCAGTCGCATTACAAATACTACCCGCCTTATTTTCATCCCCTCCTTTTTTGCTATTCATATGAATGATAAACTAATACCGCCCTTTTGTCAACAACAAAAGAGGCGGTATTTTGCACAAATTTACAGATCTTTTTTTGGCACAGGCGGAGCAGGTATTTTCCACACTCCTCTGCACCCACCCGACGTAAAGAGTTCTCTTGTGTTAGGGTTAACTCTGGCGGCGCTTGTCATCACTCCGCCGTTAAGCCCCTTTCTGCCGTCCCCTACCCGTCGGTTAAGGCAGGTAAAGGTATCGCCGTCATCGAGAGAGCGCATTACACTGTCGATGGTATACTCGTGGCAAGAACAGGTCACGTAGACAATTTGGGGACATTTAGGGTCAACGCACACCGCCCTTGCTTCTACCGAGCCGTATTCACTTCGTTTAAAGGACGGATAATCTATATTCTTGCCGCGGTAGTAGTGTCCGTTTGCCAATACCACGTGAATGGTTTTATCCTCAAAGTTATAGGCAATATCCCAAATTTTATGGGTGAAGGCGTAGACAGTGCGCCAAGTTATACCCTTATCGTCAGAGATAACAAGATTTTGACCGTTGGCGCCGAAAAGCTGGGCGGTGTTGGGGTCAAAGGTGTATACCCCCATACAGTTTTCCATCTGAGTGAAGGTGTAGCCTTTGTCATTGGTACGAAGTCCGCCTAAAAAGGCAACGTTGGGGTCACCCGGTACGCCGCAAGCCACCTGATTGCCCACAACCTCGTAGTCTGTGTCAACAACCGTCTTTCCGCCGTCGTGGGTAGCACGGATTACTCCGCCTCCTGCCCAACTTTGAGCAACCCCTGCAGCGCCGTTATTTTCATCAAACATATAGGAGCAATAGGTGTGTCCTCCCCAACTGTGACCCGACCAATTAACATAGGTCCAGGTTCTGCCGTTATCAAGGGTATAGCCGCCGTTAAAGTCCTGACTTGACAGTGCCATTATGTTTGGATAGTTGGCATTCCAATTATACTTGCCGCCAACACATATTCCGTTAAAGCCCGTCAGTGAATAAACAAAATTTTCACCACCGTCAACCGACCGCCAAGAGCTTGCGCCAAACACTTCGCCTTTTTTGTGGGTAAACCAGAAAAGTGCGCCGTCCCAACTGTTTGCAGGCACCCAAAGTCCCGTTGCGTCACGCTTGCCTACTCCCCAACTTTTGCCACCGTCGCGGGTAAAATACACCCTATGAGCCCAACAGTGCTCGGGGTCGGCAGAGTGGTTGTCAAGAAGAATCATATTGTCGGTATCTACAGGACTTACACGCAGCCGTTCAGGGCAAAAGGTAGGGAAATTCTCACCCTTAACACAGTGCCAACTGTCACCTGCATCCTCTGATATATAAATGCCGTCACGGGTGGATACATAAATATTATCGGGCTTTGTGGGGATTAAATCCATTGAAAGAGGCTCAACGTCAAGCACCTTTTCGAAGTGCTCGCCTCTATCCTTTGAACGATAAACGCCCGGCTCCTTCATATCGTGATTGATAGAAACGTACACCCAGCCGTTTTTGGCATTGACACCAAGGTCGCCGCCCCCAAATCCCAAAGTGTCGGGAATTTCGTGCCAATGCTCGCCACCGTCATCGGAGCGGTATATGGCGGGATAACTGGTTTCCACGTTGCCTCTGCGAGTTTTTCCTGCATATGAGTGCTGATAAGAATATTCGCGAGACCAATAAGCAACCGCACTGCCGCCGATTTTTTCGTCATAGGTGGTAGTATCAAAGGCGGTTTGATAACGGCGGTCATTATGTATGCCTACCTGACCGTGACCCATATCCTCAACGGTATAAACGTAGCGCCAAGTGTCGCCTTTATCGGTTGAAAGATGGATGCCGTTGCCGTAGTGACGCCAAGTGTTTGCGCCCACAAAAATTACACGGTTAATATTATTGGCATCAATAGCAAAGCCAACTGCACCGCAGGACACCATACCCAAGGTGCACATATGCCAATGCTTGCCGCCGTCAAGAGTGCGGTAAAGACCTGCACAGTCGGTGCCGAAAAATCCCAGCTGACTGTCAATGGGGTCAAAAATCAGATAGGGTGTTGCCTGACAGCTTTCGCCACCCTCATAACCCATATCCAGAATTTCTTGACTTACCATCGGCACGTGTTGCCAAACATCCGTTTCAAAAAGCAACTTTTCACTCATTGCTATCATCCTCGCTTACGGTTATTTTGCATCGGCAGGGGCTGCCTTCATCTTCCACATTCCGCGACAGCCACTGGATACAAATATCTCGCGTGTTATTGCATTAAAGGATATGCCGCCTGCGTGTCTGCCGCCGTCAGGACCCTCTCTGCCGTCACCGTATTCACGGTTAAGGCAGGTCCAGGTTTTGCCGCCGTCAAGTGAACGGAAGGTTGCGTCGTAAGAAAAATCTTGTGCCTGCCATCCTCTTGTAACGTAAAGAATTTTAAAGTTTTCGGGGTCAACTACCACACCCGTTGCTCTGGAAAGGTTTCCGTTAAGCAAAGATAGACGCTTATCCTTGCCGATAACACCTGTATAAAGGCCTGCCGCTGTGGTTACGTACACTCTTTGCTCTTTTTCGTCATAAGCAATATCGGTGATTTCGTGCTCGCCAACCAAAGATTTATTCCAGGTGGCACCGTTATCATCAGAGTATACAACGTTATATCCGTTGCTACCAATAAGTCTGCCCGTTTTACTGTCACCTGTGTATACACCCTTACAACCATCCATCACCGACCAGTTTTGTCCTCTGTCAGTGGTACGGTATTCGGCAAAAAAAGCAATATCGTTGTTGCCGTAAGCACTAAATCCAACCTTGCCGCCCTTTACCTCAAGCCGTGTGCGGTTAACCGTTTTACCGCCGTCAAGAGATACGCCAAGGTAACGGGGTTCTGTCCAACCTGCTGAATATGCGGCAACCAAGGTCTTTTCGTCAAGACAGTAGGAGCCGTATGCGTAACCGCCCCATGCGTTGCCGCCCCAGTTAACGTAGGTCCAGGTGTAGCCTGAATCGGTAGAAAATCCGCCGTTAAAGTCCTGGCTTCCGATTGCCATAAGGGCATTGTTATTGTTGTTAAGATTTATTTTGCCGCTACCGATTGCGATACCTGTAAAGCCTGTGCGGGAATAGTCAAAGTTTTTGCCGCCGTCAACCGAAATGTAGGGGCCGTTTGACATTATGACGTTTTCCTTTGTAGGATGCCAGGTTACAACTGCCTTCCAGGAGTTTTTGGGCATAATATCACCCACAGAATTGTCGCGGCTGCTTTCACCCCAGGTTTTGCCGCCGTCATTTGAATAGAGAAGTTTGAATCTAAAATGCTCGTCACTGATTACAACGCTTACTGCAACATTATTTTCGTTAGCGGGGCTTACAGACAAAGTCAAAAGCCGCTCAACCTCGCCAACTCCGTGACTGCTGATTTTTTTCCATGTGTTGCCGCCGTCAGTACTTTCATAAATATCATAAAGGTCGCACATCCACACCTTGCTTGACTTGTTTTGGTGTGAATACACGCACTGCACGTTGCCGTCGAAGGTCTTTTTCCAAGTCTTACCGCCGTCAGAGGATACAAAAACGCCCTTATCACTGCCTGCAATTACATTGCCTGATTTTGTATCAACAGTGATTTCACCGCCTGCAATATCCTCGGTGCCTTCTAACTTTTTCCAGTTTTTGCCGCCATCTTCACTTTTATACAGCGAAGGGAAGTTGTTGGTTGCGGCGTTAGCTCTTTTTGTGCTGTCCTCACGGGACCAATAAATCACGGCACTGCCGTTAATCTTTTTGTCATAGCTGTTTTTATCAAAGGCAAGCTGACGGCGATAATCATTCTGTATGCCGATTTGACCTTCAAAATCAGTCTTTGCCTTAAAGACGTATTTCCAAGATTCGCCGCCGTTTTCGGACAAGTGAATACCGTTGGCAACGTGATAACCTGAGTTGCCGCCGATAGCTACAACTCTATCCTTATTATTGGGGTCAACAAGAATGCAGTTAGCACCGCTTGCCTCAAAACCTATTGTGCAAGGAGACCAGGTTTTTCCGCTGTCTGTACTTTTATAAAGAGCGGCAACGTCGGTACCAAAGTAGGCTGTAGTACCGTCAATGGGGTCAAAAACAATGGTGGGCATAGCCTGACAGCCTTCGCCACCCTTAAAGCCTAAATCTCTTAATTCTTTAGAGATAAAAGGTACTGCTTCCCACACGTCAGTATCAAAATAGGTGCCTTTTGTCTGTGAAATTTGCTCTTTCTCCTCTGCCTTACTGCCTGTGGTTGAAGAGGTCTCTGTTTTGTCTGCCGAATTACCGCCGCAGGATGCTGCAGTAAGACAAATAAACAGACAAACCGTTAAAGCCATAATACGTAAAAACAATTTGTGCATAGTTACTCTCCTTTAACAAAAAACGGTTGGTTTATTAAGTTAATAATAAACCAACCATCTGTATTGGGTAAATGGTATAAACGATACTCTATTTATATTTTTTGATAACGCTTATTTTGTGCCTTTCGATGCATCGCAAGCCTTCATTTTCCAAATTCCGCGACAAGCTGCGCTGACCATAATTTCGCGAGTTGAAGGAATGAAGTCAATACAAACTGCATTTCTACCGCCGTCAGGGCAGTTATCTCTGCCGTCGCCAACAGTGCGGCAAAGGTTGGTCCAAGTCTTACCGCCGTCAAGTGAACGGCATACGGACGGGGTGTCATAGCTGTTATATGTTGAATAGCTTACGTACATAATTTTGGGGTTTTCGGGATCAACACATACTCCGCTTGCATTTATTCCGTACATTTGTTCAAGAGCGTAACTGTTAAGCTTAAGGTCGCAGTAATAAAGTTTTTTGCCTGCGGTTACATACAGTATTTGGTCGCGTTCATTTATTGCTATAGATGATACATTATCTTCAGCAATGGTGAGTTTTTCCCAAGTTTTACCGTCGTCATCGGAATATACTACGTAGCAAGTATTGGCTCCGTAAAGTCTGCCTGTTGAATCGTGTGCCAACACGCCCTTGCAGTTTTCCATCTTAGTCCAGGTTTTGCAGTAGTCTTCGGTGCGGCAATCACCAAGGAATGCGATATTTTCTTTGCCCAATGCACCGTAGCCCGTCTCTAATCCCTTCATGGTAACACCTGTGTGCTGAACTGTCTTGCCACCGTCGGTGGTATAGACTATCTCGCCACCGCCTGCCCAACTTTCTGCATTAGTGGTGCAAACAATCTTGTCGGTAAGGGCATACGCACCGTAGGTAAAGCCGCCCCAGTTCTTGCCCGACCAGTTAACATAGGTCCAGGTTTTGCCGCCGTCAGCAGAAAATCCGCCGTTAAAGTCCTGATTGCTTGCGGCGATCAGCTTGTCATTGTTAATATTTATTGATATATCTGATACGCAGGCAACGTTATAGCCTTTTGTAGAAACGTAGAAGTTTTCACCGCCGTCTTCCGAACGGTATTCGGTTGAAATAATATAGTTTTCATCAACAGGTGAATACCAGAAGTTTGCGCGCCATTCAGACATTGGAATCCATATGCCTTCTTTGTGGTTTTTAGCCTGAGTCCAAGTTTTGCCGCCGTCTTTGGTATAGTATGAAGAATAGTCAAACTCATAGGTCTTACCAAGGCGGAAGACGATCATATAATCAGGGTTTGACGGTGCAACGCGCAAATTACGAAGGCGCTTATTATCGGTGGGGAAGCCTGCGCCCTCTACCTTCTTAAAGGTTTTGCCAAAATCGGTTGAAAGATAATATGCGTCATAAGTAACGGCATAAACGTTGTTGGGCTTAGTCGCAACGGTAAACATTGCATTTACCTCAAGGTCGCTTATCTTTTTCCAACTTTTGCCGCCGTCCTCAGAAGTCCAAACGCCCTTCAGATTGCTTGCTATTACCTTGCCCTCTTTATTAACAAAGATGTCGCCGCCTGCAATTTTTTCGGTGCCTGCAAGCTCTTTCCAAGTGTTACCGCCGTCGGTTGACTTGTAAATTGCGGGATGGTTTTCTTTGTTGGTTGTGAAGTTTTCACGTGACCAATAGACCACCTTGCTGCCGCCCAATTTTTTGTCATTGCTTGAGGGGTCAAAGGCAATCTGTATTCTGTGGTCGTAGTCATCACCGATTGTGCCTTTAAATCCATCTATACCGGGAATGAATTTTGCCGACCAAGTTCCACCCATATCGGTTGAAAGATAAATTCCGTTTGTTCTGTGAGGACCTGAATTACAGCCGATAGCAATAACTCGTTTGATGTTGTTGGGGTCAAACATCATACCTGTTGAGCCGCAAGCCGCAAAACCGATTGTGCTTGGATGCCAACTTTTGCCGCCGTCGGTAGTGCGGAACATACCGCCAACGTCTGTACCGTAAAAGCCTATCTTGCCGTCAACGGGGTCAAGAATACAATAAGGGCTTACCTGACAGGCTTCGCTGTTTTCATAACCTGCATCAATAAGTTCCTGACTGATAAGGGGTACGGGTACCCATATATCAGTGTCAAAATAGGTGTTTACAAAATTGTCCTTCTTATCTTCTTTTTTATTGGATGAAGTGGCTTGAGACGAGGTTTTGTCGGTGCTTGCTTCGTTACCGCAGCCGCTCGTCAATGCAATCATAAGCAGTGCCATAACAAGACACATCAGTCGTATAATTCTAATTTTTTTCATAAAATACGCCCTCTTTTGATAGTATAAAATAATGTTATCATATTTTTTTAGTTTTTTCAATCTAAATAAAGACAAAAAGGTTATTACAAAAAGGCAAAAACAGAGTGAGAGTTACGGGAGACACTTCGTAAAGAAGTTGTCTTCCGTACTTTTTTATAAAGAAAAAGACACTTTCGGCTTGAAAGTGTCATAGTGGGTTACACTTTGAGAAAGGTAATATTACCATGCTCAAAACAACGGTTATCACTTGTTTTAATGTGAAGTTTTTTGCCGTTGCAAAAGTGAAGTTTCTCATTTTATTCTCAGTGAAGTTTGGTCTGCAAGACCAAGTGAAGTTAAGTTTACCCATCTTCGCCCAAGGCGAAACTTCACTGTCCATAGGATAACTTCACTATCAAAGATAACTTCTCTTACCCGTAAGGGTAAACTTAGTTGAGGCACCTTCCTTACGGAAGGCGCCTCAACTCTCACCCTGTTTTTATTAAATCTTATAACTTACAAGCCTCTTCAGGAGGACAAGCCATCTTCCACACGCCCTTGCAACCTGCAAAAACAAACAGATTACGCTCTTTACCGCCAACAATCAGGCAGGTAGGACGTCTGCCGCCGTCGGGATCGGTTCTGCCGTCCCCTTTCTTGCGGTTAAGGCAAAGCCACGATTTGCCGCCGTCAAGAGTGCGCCAAATATTATGGCGTCCGTAAGTCTTGTTTGACATACAGCTGACGTACATAAGGTTAGGATATTTGGGGTCAATGGCAACGTTTCGCACCATTTTGTTATAAGTAAAGCCGCCAACAAGACGTTGCTTAGGCTCTTTATCGTTAAGCTCGGTGTGCCAAAGCTGTTCCCCTGCACAATAATAAACGGTGCCTTGGTCACGGTTATAGGCAATATCGGTAACTGCTGCGTGTACCTCTATCAAGCGTTCCCAAGTAACGCCTGCATCACGGCTTACAACAACAAAGTGATGCTTGGTCTTTTCGTCGATAGGCTCGGCATCGTAGCCAAAAACCATACCCGTCTCGTAATCACAACAATAAACGCCAAGACAGCCCTTCATTTCCGTCCAGGTTTCTGCCCAGTCATCAGTACGCCATTCGCCCATAAAGCCAACCTCAGGTCTGCCGGGGACACCCATACCAACGGTGTGACCTTTAATAACCTTATCGGTGCGGTCAATAGTTTCGCCGCCGTCACGGGTGACGGTAAGCAATCTGCCACCTGACCAGGATTCAGAACGGGAAACGAAGGAAACCTTGTCACTCATACAGTAGCCGCCGTAGGTGTGACCGCCCCATTCGTGACCTGCCCAGTTAACATACTTATAGGTCTTGCCGCCGTTAACAGAAAATCCGCCGTTGTAGTCTTGGCTGGGCAAAAGAATAAGTTCGGGGTCGTTAACGTTGACCTTTACGATATGGCCTGTTGCAATGCCGTTAAATCCGGTGTTAGAGTACCAGAAATTCTCGCCTGCATCATCAGAGGCACAAATATAGTTCCAATTACAGATAACGCGGTTTTCATCCTTAGGGTCCCAACAATACGCGCTGCGGGCAGAGTTAGAAGGCACCCACAAGGGATTGTTTTTAACCGTTTGACGAATTGACTCACCCCACGTCTTGCCGCCGTCACGGGAGAAGGCGTGAATATGACCGTAGCGATTATCGGGCATTGTGGTATAGTCATCCTCAAGCACCATATGGTCGGGGTTTACGGGGCTTACTCTGATGCGGTCGGGGTGGAAATCAGGATAATTTTCACCCTTAAGGCAAGTCCAGGTGTCGCCGTAGTCCTTTGAAATATAGATACCCTCACAAGCGGTTGCCCATATCATATTGGGCTGAGTACGAATGGTATCCATTGAGAAAATTTCTTTATCAAGCACCTTTTCAAAGGTGGCGGCTCCGTCTTTTGAACGGAAAATACCATTTTTGTTTGCCGAAAGAAGCCAGCCTTTTTCTTTATGAACAGAAATATATGAGTTTGCATACTCGGCGGTATTGGGCAACTGAGTCCAGGTTTCACCGCCGTCGGTTGATTTGTAAAGGGATGGGTCGTTCATTGCATAGCGGCAATAATCAACATCCTCACGTGACCAGTAGACTATGGCGCTTCCGCCGATTTTTTCGTCATAGCTTGATTCGTCGTAGGCAATCTGAGTACGGAAATCGCGGTAGCCATAGGTACGGGCACGAAGAACGGGAGTCCAGGTGGTGCCGTGGTCGGTTGAAAGGAAAAGTCCGTTAACGTCCTGCGCGCCTGAGTTTGCGCCCACAATCATACATCTTTCAACGTTGTTAGGGTCAAAGGCGGCGCCGCATCCGCCTGCGGCATCATAGCCAACGGTAGATATAACCCAGCTTCTGCCGCCGTCCTCTGAACGATATACGCCTGCTACGTCGGTACCGAAAAGTCCATACTTACCTTCAATTGGGTCAAGTATGGGACCAAGCACCTGCTGACATGCCTCACCGCCGATATAACCTTGGGCGGCATGCTCATCGTCAATCATTGGGCAGGGTATCCAACGGTCACTTTCAAAAAAGTTTGTTTTTGTACTCATAATATCTCCTTTAGATAATCACTCTCTGTTTAAGCCTTGGGAGCAGCAGAATGCTTCCAAACGCCATAGCAGCCTGTCAATGCAAAAAGTTCACTTGTTTTTGGGTTAACTGCAATTGTGCCAACGTTACGGGTGTTGGTGGTAACTTCGCCTCTGCCGTCACCCTTGGTACGAACAAGACCCGTCCAGGTCTTACCGCCGTCAAGTGAACGGTAGCAGGACTGACCATTGCCCTCGGTAGCTGCGTACATAACGTTTTGGTTGTTGGGGTCAACTTCAACACCCTGAATTCCGCCAAAGCCGGTAGCTGTTGACTTTAACTTAGGCTCTGCTGCCTTTGTATCAGCAACGTAAAGGCTGCCGCTTGCTACGTAAAGCATACCTGTTTCGGTATTAACGGCAATATCGCTGACGCCGTTAGCAACTACGCCGAATTTCTTCCAGGTTACGCCCTTGTCATCCGAATATACAACGTAATATTTATTTGAGCCTGAACCCCAAAGTCTGCCTGTCTTACTGTCACAGAAGTATACGCCTGTGCAACCGTCACCGTGGCCCTGACTCATATCTTCCCAAGTGGTACCCTTATCGGTTGAACGCCATTCGCCCATAAAGACGATGTTTTCGTCACCAACGTAGCCCATACCGACTTCTTTACCCTTGATTTGAATCTTGGTGCGCTCAATATCTTTTCCGCCGTTACGGGCAACGCAGATGTAACGGGGGTCGGTCCAACTGGCTGCAAGACCTACAACGGTGGTCTGCTCGTCAATGCAGTAGGAGCCGTAGGTAAAGCCACCCCAAGAGTTTTCACCGTAAGGAACATAGGTCCAGGTCTTGCCGCCGTCGGTTGAAAATCCGCCGTTATAGTCCTGACTTGAAATAGAAATCAAGTTAGGATTGTTTACGTTAAAGGTAAGATTGCCTGTGCCGCAGATAGCAGAGAAGCCTGTGTTTGACCAGTAGAAATTCTTTCCGCCGTCGGTAGACATATTGATAGCATTCCAGTTAACAATAACCTTGTTTTCATCGGTGGGATGCCATGCAAAGCGTGATTCTGCAGCATTAGCAGGAGTCCAATGACCCTCGGTATGACGGGTGGATTGATTCCAGGTCTGACCGCCATCCTCGGTATAATAGGTTTTATTTCTGCCCTTGGCACCGCCAAAGGCTGCCCAGTCATCCTGCATAACCATTTTGTTGGGGTTAGCGGGACTTACTCTAAGGTGAGTTGCGTTACCGGGATAGCCTGAACCCTTAAGCTCAGTCCAATTTTTACCGCCGTCGGTTGAAATGAACATTCCCTCTGCTTGAGTGGTGCAATAGATATTGCCGGGCTTAGTAAGAACGCAGTCCATTGAGGTGATAACCTTGTCAAGCACCTTTTTGAAGGATTTACCGCCGTCCTGACTTACGAATACACCCTTTTTGTTTGAGCAGTATACGTGGCCGTTTTTTGAGTTAACGGCAATATCTCCGCCTGCATATTCCTTTGTGCCCTCAAGCTTTGTCCAAGTCTGACCGCCGTCGGTTGACTTGTAAAGGTTGGGGTCATTTTGTGACTTTTTGGCGGTTGCATTATCTTCTCTTGACCAATAAACTGTGGTGCAGTAGCCCTTTGACTTGTCGTAGCTTGACTTGTCAAAGGCAATCTGAGTGCGCTGGTCACGATAGCCGTAGGTGTGTGATTTGAAAACGTAGGTCCAGGTGTCACCGCCGTCGGTTGAAAGGTGGATACCGTTCAAATCCTGTGCGGCGGAGTTGGCGCCAACACAAAGCACACGCTTAACGTTAACGGGGTCAATTGCAAAGCCCGTTGCACCCACTGCTTCAAAGCCAACGGTTGCAAGTGCCCAAGTTTTGCCGCCGTCTTTGGTGCGATAAAGACCTGCTACGTCAGTACCGAAGTAGCCTGTCATACCGTCAACGTCATCAAGGCAAAGGCCCAACACCTGCTGGCAAGCCTCACCGCCGCCGTATCCCTTGTTAACAAGCTCTTGGCTTATCATAGGCACGTTTTGCCATTTATCCGTGTCAAAATACTTATTCACAATAGTAGAGGGTTGGCTTGGCTTTTTTGATGCAGCTTCCGACTGTGTTGAAGCGGTTGAGGAGGTATCTCCGTCACCGTTGCCGCCACAAGCGGTAAGCATCATTGCAAAACACATTACTATTGCAATTACTGCTAATAACTTTTTGATTTTCATAATAAAAACTCCTTTTTAGGATTTATTGATAATATTCATCGGGTGGAGATGCAATCTTCCACATTCCGTGACATCCTGTAAAGACCAAGAGCTCCCCTGTGCTATAATTAAGCGCCATAGAGGTTGCCCGCCTTGCGCCAACAGAAAATCCATCCCTGCCGTCACCCTTCATTCTGCAAAGACCGGTCCAGGTTTTGCCACCGTCAAGGCTTCGCCAAATGTGTTGCACGTTGTAAACCAGGTTTGATGATACGCAGGCATACATAATATCGGGGTTGCGCTTGTCAACAACCACTGACGACAAAGGCTCTTTGCCACTGCCGTTTGGTTGCGCGCCCGGTATATTAACCTTTGTAAAGGTGCCGGTTTTACCCTTTACCTCACTTACGTAAAGTCCCATGCCGTTTGCCACAAAAACCTTATTGTCTTTGCTGTTATAGGCAACGTGGGTAGCCTCTTTTGTTAAGGCGCCGTATTTAGTCCAATTGGCGCCGTTATCATCTGAATAAACTATATCTACACCCTTTCTGCCCCACAGACGACCTGTGTCGTAATTCAGGGTAAAAACACCGTCACAGCCTGCGCCGTGGCCTTGGGTCATATTTTCCCAATTGTATCCCTTATCGGTGGTGCGCCATTCACCGATAAAGGCAATATCGTTGTTACCTAAAGCGCCCATTCCTGCTTCGGCGCCCTTAATTTCAAGTTTGGTGCGGTCTATCGTCCTTCCGCCGTCGTGGGTGATGCAAACGTATCGCGGATCTGACCAGCCGCTTGACAATCCTACAACGGTAGTTTTTTCATCAATGCAGTATGAGCCGTAGGTATATCCACCCCAACCATTTTCACCAAAGGGAACGTAGGTCCAGGTTTTGCCGCCGTCGGTTGAATAGCCGCCGTTATAATCCTGACTTGAAATGGCGATAAGCTTGGGATTGTTAACGTTAAAGACCGTTCTGCCTGTGTTACACACCGCCGCAAAGCCTGTGTTTGACCAGTAGAAATTGTTGCCGCCGTCGGTTGACATATATATGGCGTTCCAGTTGACGATAACCTTGTTTTCGTCGGTGGGATGCCATGCAAAACGGGATACCGCCGCATTGGCAGGAGTCCACGAGCCTTCAGTATGACGGGTAGCCTTGCTCCAACTTTTGCCGCCGTTTGTGGTGTAGTAGGTTTTGTTTTTGCCCGTTGAATAGCCGTCAACCGTCCAATCCTCTTGCATAACCATTTTGTCGGGATTGGCTGGGCTCACTCTTAAATGATTGGCGTACTGAGAGGGGTAGCCGCTACCCTTTTGAGTGCTCCAAGTAGCACCGCCGTCATTTGAAATATACATACCGTTATCGGTAACACAGTATATGCTTGCGGGCTTGGTTATAACGTTATCCATTGATGTGATGTTTGCCGAAAGCACTTTTGTAAAGGTTTTGCCTCCGTTTTTGCTGACAAACACGCCGTTTTTGTTAGAACAGTACACGTGGCCGTTTTCAGAGTTTACGGCAATGTCGCCGCCTGCATATCCCGAAGTGCCATCAAGCTTTTTCCAAGTCACACCGCCGTCTGTAGATTTGTATATATTAGGGTCGTTTTGAGTGTTTTTGCCTGTTGAGTTATCTTCCCTTGACCAATAGACTATGGTGCAGTAGCCCTTTGATTTGTCATAGCTTGACTTGTCGTAGGCTATCTGTGTTCTTTGGTCGCGGTAGCCGTATGTACGGGATTTGAAAACGTAGCTCCAGCTGTATCCCTTATCGGTTGAAAGATAAATTCCGTTGTAATCCTGTGCGGCGGAATTTGCACCCACACAAAGCACTCGGTTAACGTTCATCGGGTCAATGGCAAAGCCTGTGGAACCTGCCGCCTCAAAACCGAGAGTGCTGAGTGCCCAAGTCTTTCCTCCGTCAACCGTGCGGTAAACACCTGCCACGTCGGTACCGAAAAAACCAACCTTGCCGTCAATTGAATCAAGGCACAAGCCTAACACCTGCTGACAAGCCTCTCCTCCGCCATAGCCCTTGTCAATCAAGGCTTGACTGATGAGAGGTACGCTAATCCAATGATCTGTTTCAAAATAGGTGCCTGCGCCTGTGGGCAGAGATGCGTTTGGCGCAGTTGACAGGGTGGAATTGGTCTGTGCGGAGGTTGCTCCACCCGAACTTGCGTTCTTGTCCTTTGACGAGGTTTGACCGCTAACTGACGAGCCCCCGTGGGATGTCTTGCTTGATGCACAGGCAGCCGTCGTTAAAAGCACAGAAAAAGCAAGAACACCTGATAACAGTATTTTTAATCTTGACATTTGGAGATTTCCTCCATTTCTAAAAAGCAAAGTCTTTTTATTCAAAAATATTATATCAAAACGCCAAGCAAAAGTAAATTGTGAGATATATATAAAAACATTAAAAATTAGTAGCATATTGAACAATACTTTTTAAACCAAAAGAAAAAAAGCCCCGTATTAACGAGACTTTTAGTACTATTCTGCTTTGTTTTTGCCTATTATTGCCAATCGCACAAAAATCACAGCCACAACGCACATTACGACTGCCAGCACTGACAAAAACTGTTGTGCATAAATGGGAATGCCAAGAAAACGGTTGCCGTCCTTCTGAATAAGGGTAACAAGAGGACTTACTGCAATGGTGGTCAAAAATCCAATTATTCCCGCCACCGCTTGACTAACGGCAAGAGAGTCGGCACGTCGCTCAGGTTCAATATAATAAAAGACCATATTGGTGATGGCACTGTTTATGCCGCCCATTGCAATACCGTTGCAAACGTAATAGCCTATAAACATAACCACGCCTGTTGTGGGTGTGGCGAAGGCAACGAAAGCATAGCCCAAGGTTAAAAATATAAAGCATTTTTCTACCATTGTGGCAAAGCCTTTGCGATCTGCATACCGTCCCAAAAAGCGAGACACCAATATGCGCGAAATACTGCTTACTACAGTAAGCACGGTTACTAATTTCAGACTAAAGCCCAAATCGTTGATTTGGTAAACACCATAAAAAGGTGCCGCAATGTCCTTAATTACGTAATAGATGGCAAAAAGTATTACCACCTTAACTATGTTTTTGTTTTTAAACAGTGAACGCAATGCCTCGCCAAAATTAACCTTTTTTTCAGCATATACGCCCTCCTCCGTTATAGGAAGCAAGGTGATTGTATGAACAAGGGTCAAAACAACCGAAAGCGCGGCAAACAAAATAAACGCCGTATTGATGTCGCCCTTTTCGGCAAAATAGTCGGACAGAGCGCCTGCTCCGTATGAAAAAGCCATTCCTGCCACAAGAGAAATAATCTCTTTATTAGCGGTAAAAATCCCCCTGTGATTTTCGTCAACGTTAGACATTAACCAATTTATTTTTTTGGGGTGAGCAATATTATAAACAAAATATGCCGCAACAATTACAACTGCAAAAAGTATAGTTTTAAGATGTTGGCTGATATTTAGAATAGGGATAACGTATAAGGCTAAAAAAAGAATCTGATTTATAATGCTCATCACAATAACAAAGCCCTTTGTCTTTTGCTTGTGAATAAACAAGGAAATCAGTTGGAAGGAGCATCCAAGAGATATTACTGAAGAAAGCACACCTGTAATACTGTCGGGTATACCTATGCTTTTAGTTATAGTCGCAAGAAACGAGCCTGTTACAAGCAATGACAGCAGATATTCAACCGCCGCCTGCGCTATATATAAATTTTGGTTTCTTTTAGTAGCATCTTTGAGCTTCACAAAAACACTCCCTTTCAAAATTCCAACACAAGTATATATCAATACGTTTTGAATTGCAACTTAAAAAAAGCCAAATACAATATTTTTTTGGTCAATTTAAAAGGGTCACGGCAAAATTCACCGTGACCCTTGGGTCTCCTATAACCTGTATTAGTACATTCCGCCGCCCATACCGCCTGCGCCTGCTGCTGCAGCTGCAGCAGCTGCCTTGTCGTCCTTATTCTCGGCAACAAGAGCCTCGGTGGTAAGAAGCACAGATGCCACTGATGATGCGTTCTGAAGTGCTGAACGGGTAACCTTGGCAGGATCAACGATACCTGCTTCAATCATATCGGTATACTCTTCCTTGTATGCATCAAAGCCGTAGTTTACCTTGCCGCTTGACTTAATCTTGTCAACGATAACGGCTCCGTCAATACCTGAGTTAATAGCAATCTGACGCATAGGCTCTTCAAGTGCTTTAAGCACGATAAGAGCACCTGTGCGCTCGTCACCCTCGGTAGACTCAACAACTGCTTCAACGGCTGCGGTTGTGTTAATAAGTGCAACACCGCCGCCTGCTACAATACCCTCTTCAACTGCGGCCTTGGTAGATGCGAGAGCATCCTCAATGCGCAGCTTCTTTTCTTTCATTTCAACCTCGGTAGCGGCGCCTGCTTTAATAACGGCAACTCCGCCTGCAAGCTTGGCAACACGCTCTTGCAATTTTTCGCGGTCGAAATCGGAAGTGGTGGTTTCAATCTGGCCTCTGATTTGATTTACACGGGCAGCGATTGCTACGCTGTCACCTGCACCGTCAACAATAATGGTGTTTTCTTTGGTAACCTTTACCTGACGGGCACGGCCAAGTTGGAAAATCTGAGCATCTTTAAGCTCAAGACCAAGCTCACTGCTGATAACCTCGCCGCCTGTAAGGATAGCGATGTCACGAAGCATCTCTTTGCGGCGGTCACCGAAGCCGGGAGCCTTAACCGCAACGCAAGTAAACATACCGCGAAGTTTATTAAGAATAAGGGTGGTAAGAGCCTCACCCTCTACGTCTTCAGCAATGATAAGCAGCTTTTTGCCTGCCTGTACGATTTGCTCAAGCAAAGGCAAAATATCCTGAATGTTGCTGATTTTCTTGTCGGTAATAAGAATGTAGGCATCGTCAAGGACAGCCTCCATCTTATCCATATCGGTGCTCATATAAGGAGTGATGTAGCCTCTGTCAAACATCATACCCTCAACAACCTCGGAATAGGTTTCGGCAGTCTTGGACTCCTCAACGGTGATAACGCCGTCGTTAGACACCTTTTCCATAGCCTCGGCAATAAGCTGACCGATAAACTCGTCACCTGCAGAAATTGTAGCAACGCGGGCAATATCCTTGCTGCCGTCAACGGCCTTGGCATTGTTGCCGATAGCCTCTACTGCGGCGTCAACTGCCTTTTTGATACCCTTGCGAACAACCATAGGATTGGCACCTGCGGCAATATTTTTCATACCCTCGCGGATGATAGCCTGTGCAAGCACTGTTGCAGTGGTAGTACCGTCACCTGCAATATCGTTGGTTTTGGTAGCAACCTCTTTTACAAGCTGTGCGCCCATATTCTCAAATGGGTCGGCAAGCTCAACGTCCTTGGCGATAGTAACGCCGTCATTGGTTACAAGGGGTGCGCCGAAATTTTTATCAAGCACAACGTTGCGGCCTTTGGGGCCCAAGGTAACCTTTACCGTATTGGCAAGCTTATCAACGCCTGCCTGTAATGCTTTGCGGGCTTCTTCGCCGTAAATAATATCTTTAGCCATAACAATCTCTCCTTAAAATTACTCAACAACTGCCAAAATATCTGACTGGCGCAAAATGGTGTAATCAACACCGTCAAGCTTAACCTCGGTGCCTGAGTATTTAGACATAATTACCTTGTCACCAACGTTAAGATACATTTTAACCTCTTTACCGTCAACAATTCCGCCGGGGCCAACTGCAATAACCTCTGCAATCTGAGGCTTTTCCTGTGCGGCTGCGGCAAGAATGATTCCGCTTTTAGTAGTTTCCTCTGCTTCGACCATCTTAATAACAACACGGTCAATAAGGGGCTTGATAGTCATAATATATTCCTCCGTTTAAATAATAGCAAACATATTTTAGCACTCACCTGTTGCGAGTGCTAAAATATATTGTATACTCTTTTTTTAAAAAATCAATAGTAATTTGTAAATTTTTCTAAATTATTTTTTGTTTACTGCGTAAACCTTAACGGTTGGCTCTGCCTGCTCGTTCTTAACGGCAACCTTGCGTGGTAAAATAAAGCGCATTCCCTTTTGCACAATTTCAGAGGTCATTTCTTCAGTGATTATAATCTCACCGTCAAGGGTTACGGGCAACGGCTTCTTTGCCACGATATGCATCTTTTTGCCGTAGGTGTTATAGATTATATCGCTGTATTTGGGTGACAGATGCTCACCTTTTATGTACTTGGGAAGAAGAGACAAAAGCTTAGTGCGTGTAACCGCGCGCACAATCACAAAGTTAAGAGAACGGGAATCGGGCTTTGCAGCAGGCGCCGACATCATACCGCCGCCGTGATAATTGCCTTTGGCTGATATGGCAAACAAGAATCTGCCGGTTATAGTTTCGTTATCGTCAATTGTAATAGTAAGCTCGTTACCCATCTTGCCTGCAAGAGTATAGATTACCGACAGCAGATATGCCATACTGCCGCTCACAAGTGGCTTGCGCTTAAACTTAACAACGTTGTCGGCAACTGCGGCATCAAATCCCATTGAACACTGATTTACCGAATACATACCGTCGGTGCAGATAAGGTCAACCTCGATTGAACTGCCCTTTATCTGACCCTCAATATCCATAAATTCTTCCTTTGTGCCAAAGGTTGCCACATAATCGTTACCTGTGCCGCAAGGAAAAACGCCCACCTCTGCATTTTTGTAGCCTACAACCCCGTTTACTACCTCGTGCAGAGTACCATCTCCGCCACAAGCATATATACGCACGGGCTCACCCATAGATGCAAACCTTTTTGCGATTTGGGTGGCATCCCCTTTGCAAGTGGTAGAGGCAATTTCATAATCGCCGCCATTTTCGGCAAAGTATGCTTCTATCTGCGGAATAAGGGGCATTGTGGATTTGCCGCCGCCTGCGGTGTTGTTAACTATAAACACGTGTTTCATTGGGAATCACCCTTTCATCTGAAATACATATAAAGCTGACAGCGTATACTGCCGTTATAAAGCTTGCGACGCTTGTCGGCAGGTCTGCCAAAGCAAGTCTCGAAATTGTCGTCAGAACTGATAACGTTGTATTTATATCCCTTTTTAGAGGGGCAAACACTACCTAAAACCTTATAAAGTGCCTCTGCCGATTTTATATCAAGTAGCCGCTCACCGTAGGGTGGATTGGTTATGACCACTCCCCTTTCGGTTGTGGGGGCAAAATCCTTAACGTCGGCAAGGCTCACACTGATGCAACCGTCAACCCCTGCTTTTTTAGCATTTTCCATTGCAAGCGCGATGCTTTGAGGGTCAATATCACTGCCCACCGCCTTGAAGGGTATATTGTTTTTTATCTCGCTCATAGCACGGCTTCTCTCTTGCTGCCAGACAGCGCTTGGTATAAAGCCGAACTTTTCGGCGGCAAAGCCTCGACGGATGCCGGGAGCAATATTGCGAGCCATCAAAGCCGCCTCAATAAGAATAGTACCTGAGCCACACATGGGGTCGTAAACAGTGGAGTCGTCATATATATGGGCAAGATAGACCATTGCCGCCGCCAAGGTTTCTTTAAGGGGGGCATCGTTGGCATTTCGGCGGTAGCCACGCTTGTGGAGTCCGTCACCCGAAGTGTCAATCATAACACACACCTTGTTTTTGAATATGGAAAAACTGATGCGACAGGTGGCACCCGTTTCTTCAAGCCAGTTAAGGTGATAATGCTGGCAAAGACGGTTAACAATCGCCTTTTTGATTATTGACTGGCAGTCGGGAATGGAGTGCAGCTGACTGTCCCTCGACCAGCCCTTAACGGGGAATGCATCGGTTTTGCCTATATACCTTTCCCACGGGATAGCCTTGACCCCGTCAAAAAGGTTAGTAAAGCTGAGCGCTTCAAACTCACCTGCAAGAATAAGTATACGCTCGGCATAGCGTGAGCATATATTTGCCCTTGCCAATATTGAATCATCACCTGAAAAAAGCACTCTGCCGTTTTCAGCCAAAACATCGGCGGCACCCAATGCTTTGAGCTCGCCTGCTACCAACGCCTCTAACCCGAAAAGGCAAGGGGCAACTAAACGATATTGCATAAATAAAATCCTTTGCTTTAAAAAAATGCAGACGCCGCATTTTGAGGCGTCTGCGGTCATTTTGATTTTACCACAAATCTTTTAATAGTTAAAGTCTTTTTTTAAATTTTCACACTTTTATGCCTTGTTACATGGCAACCGATATTAACTGCAACGGGAAGCCCTGCAATGTGGGTGGGATATTGCTCAATATTTACGTAAAGAGCGGTAGTATCCCCTCCGAAGCCTTGAGGACCGATGCCCGTTTTATTAACGGCGGTAAATATATCTTTTTCAAGGGTGGCGTAAAACTCGTCGGGGTTAGGCATATCTGACGGACGACAAAGAGCCTTTTTGGCAAGCAAAGCCGCATATTCAAAATCACCGCCGATACCTACGCCCACTACCATTGGGGGACAGGGATTACTGCCTGCCGATTTTACTATATCCACCACTGCAGAAATAACCTCTTCCCTTGTGGCAGAGGGGGTGAGCATTTTAATACCGCTCATATTTTCACTGCCAAAGCCTTTAGGTGCAACCGTCAAGGTGACCGAGTCACCATCTACAACAGAAGTGTGAATTATAGCAGGGGTGTTGTCGTCGGTGTTTTTGCGGCGCAGTGGGTCTGCCACCACAGACTTACGCAGATAGCCCTTATCGTAGCCGCGGCGTACACCCTCGTTAACGGCGTCGGTTAAACTGCCGCCTACAAAATGAACGTCCTGACCGATTTCTAAAAACACAACTGCCATTCCCGTATCCTGACAGACAGGGATATCAAGTTCCTTTGCCGCCGCCATATTGCGCTCAAGGTCCATTAGTATTCCCTTTGCGCCCTTGTTACTTTCGGCATCACAGGCGGCGTGAAGCTTGTCGCACAAATCGCAGGGCAGAGTTTTGTTGGAATCAATACAAAGCTGCTCAACCCACTGGGTTATAACGGAAACATCTATCTCTCTCATCTTTTCACCTGCTAAAAAAGGCAGAGATAAACTCTGCCTTGCTTTTTATTTTTGCACACGTTTGGTACGTCTTACCTCGCCGTTGTTTTTGCGCTTAAGATCAGACATTTTATCGTCACTGGTTTGTTTAAACTTGCTCATCATATCTTCAAAAGACAGATTATCTGAACGGCGCTCAACCCATTCGCCACCTGTAGGGCGGTCAGGGGGAGCAACGGGTTTGCGCGGTGCAGGACGACGCTCGCGCTGTTCACGCTCTTGCGCACGCTTGATGGAAAGACTGATTTTGCCGTCTTCACCAATGCCAAGCACCTTAACCTTAACCTCTTGGCCAACTGTAATAAAGTCGCTGATGTTTTCAACGAAGGTTGAGGCAACCTCGGATATATGCACCATTCCTGTTTTGCCATCACCCAAATCAACAAACACGCCAAAACGTGTTGTTCCGCTAACTTTGCCGTTTAATATTGCGCCGGTTTCAACTTGCTGCATAATTTTATGCTTTTCCTCCCCAGATTTATTTACCTGAAATATCGGTAAACACTTCCTCATTTGCATAGACATAACCAAGCCTGTCCCTTGCGGCGCGCTCTATATAATCACTGTCTGTGCCGTTTTCAACAAGATTACGAAGCTCTTGATTTTGAAGTGTTAGCTTTTCGTTTTGGCTTGTGATTTGGCTTAACTCTTGCTGTTTGCGGGTAAGTTCCATCTGCAAACTGCTCATTGTGACTATAAGATAGACCATCGCACCAAGCAAGCCGATGCGCACTATTATACTTTTAAACACCGTCATTGCTCCTTTTGGCGAGGCTTTTCTGCCCATAATACGAAATGATTATACACCACAAGCATACTATCTTTCAAGAGGTTTTTTACCGATTTTAGAAATTTTTTTATTATTTTTGAAAATTTGTCCCAAACTGCCCTTACCCACCTGAAAAAAGGCTCAAAAACAGCTCTCCAAACTACCTTCAAAACAGTCTTTACGGCGTCTATAACTTTTTTGCCCAACTTCATCAAAACAAGGCTTAGCGTAAAGCGGCAAGACAAAAATCCCACCGTAAGCCCAAGCAAAGCAAAAAATCTGACTGTGCCACTGCATCTGACAAGCAAAACCACCCACGTTACAACCGTTGCCGCAATCCACCACAGCAAATCCTGCACAAACACCTGCAAGGTTGTATGGCGGCGCGCATATCTTATAAGTCGCAAAAGGTCATACAAAAGGCAAAGTCCTACTCCCGCCGCCGCAGATATTACCGCCGTTATGAATTGACCGTAGGCATCCACCTGATAGCCCGTCATCTGAATAAGCGGTTAAGAAAGCCCGTACTTTTGGTGCGGTCATCGGTATAGGCTATAGCAGACACCGTGCCGGTTATATTAAGCTCACCCGTTTCGGTATTAAGTCGGCTTATATGCAGTCCTTTACCCCTTACGGTCAATTCACCCATATCGGTGTATACTATCATTGTCTGCTCGTCAAAGCTATCCACGTCTGACACACCCGTTACGGTCATTTTTCCTCTGTCCTCAATGGTTACGCTGTGTGGCATTTTTATTCTTTTCTTTTCGTCGGTCACCACCACATAAAACACCTCCCTTTGTTGCATTGTATGACAAAGGAAGGTGCTTTTATGCTTTTATTATTCAATTACGGTATACATTGTGGCGGCATTATCTTTTGTTGTGAATTCTGCCACCGCTTCCACCCTCACCTTGACGGTGCGTGTGCCAAAGGTAATTTCAATTATATCCCCCTGTTTAACATCGTATGATGCCTTGACAGGTTTGCCGTTAGCACTGACTCGACCTGCGTCACAAGCCTCGTTGGCAACGGTGCGGCGCTTAATCAGTCGGGATACTTTTAAATACTTATCAAGTCGCATAGTTCCTCCGTTACAAAAAAGTTGACCGATTTTAAAAATCGGTCAACAGTTTGTTAGCTGATTTCTGCTAATTAAAGAGCATCCTTAAGAGCCTTAGCTGCCTTGAATGCAGGAACCTTAGAAGCGGCAATCTTGATGGTCTCTTTAGTGCGGGGGTTAAGACCGGTGCGAGCTGCACGCTCTCTAACTTCGAAATTACCGAAACCGAAAACGGTTACCTTGTCACCATTTGCAAGTGCATCGGTGATGGTTGCGAATACTGCTGCAACTGCCTTGTCAGCATCCTTCTTTGTAAGACCTGCTTTTTCAGCTACTGCTGCGATGAGTTCTGCTTTGTTCATTGTAAAAACCTCCAAATATTTTTTATACTCAAGGCGTATAGCCTTTTATGAGTGCTGTTTAATTTCGTCCCAAAGTGCATCCATTTCTTCAAGTGTTAATTCTTTAAGATTTAAGCCCTTTGAAACCGCCAACTGCTCCATTTTATCAAACCGTGATATAAACTTGTCAGTGGCTTTTGAGATTGCCTCTTCACCGTCAACCTTAAGAAAACGGGTTACGTTGACCACGCTAAAAAGCAGGTCACCCACTTCTTCTGCAACGGCATCGGCATTGCCTGATTGCTCGGCGGCGCGCACTTCGTCGATTTCTTCATGAAGCTTGTCCCACGCGCCTTGGGAATCCGCCCAATCGAAGCCAACCTTTGCGGCGCGCTTTTGCACCTTTGCGGCGCGCATTATTCCGGGAAATGCACGGGGCACGCTTAACAAAGTGTCGGTATAGGTTTGTTGGTTCTTTTCTTCCATTTTAATGGCATCCCAATTATCGAGCACCTGACCGACTGTATCTGCCTTTACGGTGCCGAAAACGTGGGGATGGCGGTGCACAAGTTTTTGACACACACCGTCTGCCACTTGGTCAAGATTAAAGTCGCCCGTTTCTTCTGCCATTCGCGCGTGAAAAACAACCTGCATAAGCAAATCGCCCAATTCCTCGCACAAAGCGGCTTTATCGTCAGTATCAACGGCATCGGCAACTTCGTATGCCTCTTCAATCACATTGTTGCGAATTGACTGATGAGTTTGCTGCATATCCCAAGGGCAACCACCCTCGCCGCGAAGCAGACGGATAATCTGCACCAAATCATCAATACCGTATTTTTCTTTAAATTCAAAATCAACCATTTTGGAAATCTCCCAACGAATACTATTTTAACCTATCCATTTGATTTTTGCAAGCAATTTTGCTAATTTTTCCCCTTTTGGAAGCATTTTTATATCATTTTCTGTAAAACTACGGGTAACGCCTAGGCAAATTGCATAAACAATTGCCGCAATTATTATGGAAATTGCTGTATTCACCTTTGAAGCACCTATTACAAGAGCAAGTGCCTTGTTGGCTCCAAATGCCGCCGCACCACACAATATAGCGGCAAAAGCAGGCTTGAAAAGGGTTGAAACAAGACTGACTTTTGCTTTCGAAAATCGCAAATAGCAAACAAGATTGGCTATCAAAATATAACCGTAGCATACTGCAGTACCTACTGCAGCACCCTTGATATTGACACTCTCAACACCAACCAAAACATAGTTAATGACAATTTTCAGCACAACACCCACCGCCATATTTATAACGGGGACGTTTTGCTTGCCGATTGCCTGAAGCATATTGGTAAGAGGCACTGCCATGCCTGCAAAAATTGCCGATATACCAAGGACTGACAAAATTGGCGTTGCGATAATTACCGCATTGGGTCTGCCGGAATAGAGCAGTTGTAATATGGGACCTGACAGGCAGGCTATACCCACACCTGCAGGCAGAGCAATCATTGCGGTAAGACGGATTATAGACTCACTGCTTTGATGAATACCCTCTTTATCCTTTTGCGCCCAAGAGGTGCTGAGTGCAGGTATTGCACTGACACCGATAACCGACGTTATAGTCGGCACAAGATTGTAAATAGAAAAGGCAAAGCCCTTATAAATACCGTAAAGATAAGTGGGCAAATCTTTCATTTCTTCGGCAGACAGATTGGTTATGCCGTAATATTTGCCTGTTAAATCGGGCACTGCTCCAACAACGTCGCCCAGTCGTGATTTAACTGTGGTAAGGTCAACAAGGCCTGCCACATCTCTGACCATTGAGCCGATTACGATAGGCAGTGCAATGGCAAAAAGAGATTTAAGCAGCACACCTGAGGGTTGTGCCTGAGGTGACGCAGCAAGTTCTTCATCGGTTATGCCGTCACCCGTTACTTTGTGCTGAATTCTTAGATAAACAGCACCTGCCGCCGCGCCCAAGGTTACACCAAGCACTGCCGCACCTGCGGCAAAGGGCAGACTTTGAGTTTCACTCATACCGTAAACGTTGATGCAAACGTACTTAGTAAGCCAAACAAGCACCAAGCCAAGCACCAATTTACCCGTTGCCTCGATAACCTGTGACACCGCAGTGGGTATCATATTGCGAAGTCCCTCATAATATCCGCGATAGGTAGACATTATGCAACAAAAAAGCACAGAAAAGGCAATAAGCACAATGGCATAAACGCAGTTGGCATCGGCAGTGATATTAAAGGTGGTGCGGAACCAATCGTTATAAAGATAAAAATAGGTAACAATCACCATAAGCAACGTGCCTGTTACACCCGTTATCAAAAAGGCGCGCTGTGCCAACTTTAAAAGGCGCCGCGTATCCCCATATCGCTTGGTAGCCATACTTTCGGCAACCATTCGGGATATGGCAACAGGCAATCCTGCCATTGCTAATGAGTAAATAGGCAAATAGAGGTCATAGGCGGTGGAATAGTAGCCTGCGCCCAATTCACCAAGCATATTGTTAAGGGGTATGCGGTATATGGCACCAAGCACCTTTACAAGCGCTGTTGCTACGGCAAGTATCATCGAGCCTTGAAGCAAGTTCTGATAGGTGCGCTTTTTAGCCGACATTACATTGCCCCCTTAAAGTTGCCGATAACGTTAAGTATCATATCGGTCATTGAGGTTTCATAAACGGCGGCATCAAGATAAAGTCCCGATGCATCGTTGCCTGCATCATCGGATATGCGGCGCAGTGCAACTGTGCCAACACCCATTTTGTAGCCTGTTGATGCCACTGCCGCCGACTCCATATCGCAAGCAACTGCGCCGTAATTGTCGCGAAGTCGGTCACGCAAAGCGTCGTCGCACACAAAACAGTCACCGCTGACCATAACGCCCTTTGCAAGCGCAGGATAGAGGGTGAGAATCAAATCGTTAACCCCTTTGTGAGCATCATAAATATATTCCTGGTCGGGTTTTACCGCAGGAGCATATCCCAATGGGGTAAGGTCAAAGTCGTGCTCTAAAAATCGGGTTGCAAGAGCAGTGCTTCCACGGGGAGCGCCTGCAATTCCACCCGAATAGCCGGTGCTGACAAGAAGTTCAACTCCGTCTGCAAGCAAAAAGGCGGCGGCAGAGGCGGCGTTAACCTTGCCTATTCCACAGTGGATTGCCGTAATCCTAACACCCCCGTGGGTAAAGCGCACACAATTCATTCCGCCAAGTTTATCAAGGGTGCCCCCAAGAGCCAATCCCTTGTCACGCATAGGCTCGTATTCACAACCGTCAGCGATTACTATGCCGATATAATCAAACATAAATTATCCTCCACAGATAAACGGGATGACAAAAAATCATCCCGCTATATAGTTTTATTTAGTTGATAGTTTCACCGCATTTGCAGCAAAACTCTGCATCACCCAAATTGATGGCACCGCACTTATCACAAACGGTATCACCCTTGGCAAATGCCAACTCTCCGCGAAGTTCGCGAAGCTTTTCGGTTTCTAAATCAATTTCTTCAACAATAGCTTTTAATGCCTCGTCATCAACGCTTTCACGCTTGATGCCTTGATAGTAAAGCTTGCCCAAAAGCTTGTAGTCACTTTCAATCTGAGAACGGACCTTGACAATTTGCAGTTTTACCTTTTGAACGTTAACAATTTCAGTAACCTTTTGACCGGTTGCATCCACAACCTCTTTAGCTTTTACAAAAGTATCTTCAAATTTCATATTAGCCCCTCCGTTTATTTAATCTTTTCGCGTTTGATTGCATAGGTATCGGTAGATTTAACCTCTATCTTATCAACACCTGTTTGCGCCTTCTCTCCATTAACATAGAATGCCCAAAACTCCGTTTTGTTATCAAGAGTTACGCCAACAACCGTATCAACGTAAAGACCGTACTGTCCTTCTTCGCCCTTAATAAGTTCAAATTCAAGCAGAGCGTCGCTTAAATACTTTTTATCAGTATGGATAAAATAAATATCGTTAGACTTATAGCCGAAGGTATCAACAATTTCCAACTTAAACTTGGTTTTGCCCTTACCCAGTTCGGCATACTCCATTTCCGATACGTCGTTAAGCATTCCTTCAATATAATTGCTGCTTGTAGGTTCTTTTTCGCCATGTTTTGAACAAGCGGTAAGATAAAGTGCAGAAGTTAAAACCAAAACCAAAATAAGAGTAACAGAAAAAATTCTTTTCATAAACACACACCTATATAATTTGTTAGTTTATATTTTATCATAAAATCCCCTTAAAGTCAACCGCGTCTGCCTTTTTGACGGGGTGGCTTTTTTCCTTTTTGTACGGGGCGTTTGTTTTGCCCGTTGCGATTGGGGGATTGGGGTGCGTTGACAAGACAGTTTGCTCCCGTGCCGATTAAATCGGTTCTGCCGATTTTTCGCAGAGCAGATAAAACTATCTGCTTGTTTTCAGGCTTGAAATATTGGAGCAGAGCCCTTTGCTGCGCCTTTTCTTCGGGAGTCTTGGGCACGTATATGGGCTTTAAGGTTATTGGGTCAAGGCCCGTGTAAAACATACAGGTTGAGATTGTGCCCGGTGTGGGATAGAAATCCTGCACCTGCTCGGGATGAAGTCCCTCTTTTTTAAGGAAAAGAGCAAGTTCAACTGCATCGGCAAGGGTACTGCCCGGATGGGATGACATAAGATAGGGCACAAGATACTGCTTTTTGCCACAGCTTTTTGTAAGCTCGTAGTACCTCTTTTTAAAGCGCATATATGACTCAATCTGAGGCTTGCCCATTGCACTAAGCACTGCCGCCGAGCAATGCTCGGGAGCAACCTTCAGCTGACCGCTTACGTGGTGGGCGACCAATTCTCTGAAAAAGCGCTCGTCCTTATCCTCAATAAGATAGTCAAAGCGGATACCTGAGCGGATAAACACCTTTTTGATGCCCTTGATTTCACGCAGTTTGCGAAGCATTGCAAGATACTCGCTGTGGTCAACCTGCAAGGCGGGGCAAGGCTTGGGCGCAAGGCATTTTTTATCTTTGCAAAGACCTGCCGACAGTTGCTTCTGACAAGAGGGGCCGCGGAAATTGGCAGTGGGGCCGCCAACGTCGTGAATATAGCCCTTAAAGTCGGGCAGTTTGGTAAGAAGCTCTGCCTCTTGCAAAACCGACTGTTCACTGCGGCAGGTGACCGCTCTGCCCTGATGATAGGCAATGGAGCAGAAGTTACAGGCACCGAAACAACCTCGGTTATGGGTTATGGAAAACTTGACCTCTTGAAGACCGGGCACACCCCCAAGTTCATCGTATGAAGGATGCCAATTGCGGCAATAGGGCAGGCTGTATACCCTGTCAAGCTCTTCTGTTGTAAGGGGTGGTTGGGGTTCGTTTTGCACTACGATAACGTTACCGTGGCGCTGAATTACACGCTTGCCTCTGACGGCATCGTGCTCCCCTTGCTGTATACGGCAAGATATGGCATACTGCCGTTTACCGCTATCAGTAGGCTGACTGACCTGCTCAAAAGAGGGACACTCGGCGCAAGGGGCAGGCTGATATTCTGCCGTTTTGACGGTATAGCAGGTGCCTTTTATATCGGTGAGGGCGGATATATCCTCTCCCCCGTTAAGTCGGTGAGCAATTTCGCTAACCTGCCGCTCACCCATTCCGTACATAAGCAGGTCGGCGCCCGACTCCACAAGTACAGAGGGACGGACTTTATCATCCCAATAGTCATAGTGGGCAAAACGGCGGAGTGATGCCTCAAGTCCGCCAATGGCAATGGGAATATCACCCCATACACGACGGATAGCCTGACTGTATACGGTGACGGCGCGGTCAGGACGGTTGCCCGACTTGCCACCTGCGGTGTAGGCATCGTCACTGCGGCGACGCTTGGCGGCAGTGTAGTGAGCCACCATTGAGTCAATGTTGCCGCCGTTGACAAAAAAGGCAAGGCGGGGTTTTCCAAAGCGGCGGTAGTCGGCATCACACCGGGGTTGAGGCAGTATGCACACCTTAAAGCCCTCTGCCTCAAGGACACGGCTGACTATGGCGGTGCCAAAACTGGCGTGGTCAACGTAGCTGTCACCCGTAACAACGATTATATCGGGGGCATCCCATCCGCGCTTTTCCATTTCGGCTTTGGTTATTGGCAAAAACTCCATAGCGCTCACTCCTTTCGTTAGTATATAGGTATTATAATGGATTTTGGGGCTTTTGGCAAGAGGGAATGCATTTATGCTCGCTTGCACGATATGTTGTTAGTAACAACGCGGAATACGGGCTTCAATTGATGCAAAAGTTTTATTTATGTTCGTAGGAGATGGCGTTTACGACATTCCTTTAAAAGCCCTCCTCTGACGAGGGTGCGGGTGTCCGGTGGACACCTCTGCAAAGCAGAAGCACCGACCGAGGCGGTAGCCGAGACGGTGGCGCGCCGTAAGGCGTGACGGGAGGAGAGAAAGCATACTCGTTTTAGTCTTTCTCTCCCTCAGTCATTTTTGACAAAATGACAGCTCCCTCGTCAGAGGGAGCCTTGGCGGAACGGATAAATCCGTTTCCTACATTCAAAAATCCCGTTCGTTTGAACGGGATTTTGTCGTTTTATTTTGCCACAAAGGTGAAACTGTGACGATAAGCATAATCTTTTACGTGAGTTTCATCTTTAGCAATCATTTGCAGGGATGAATTGCATCCCTCAAAAGCGGTAGATCGCATCTCATCCGTCCGAAGAAGGCTATAAAAAACACCCAATTCGATTGAATCGGGTGTTTTTTGTGTTATTCTACAATTTCAATAGTAACCGGATTAAGAATAGTGCCTACAGCAAAATTAGAAAAATCCGGTGCGGTATTTTCAGTAACCAACAGTTCGGTTGCGCTTATACGTCTGAATTTGATGTAACCATCTTCAGCATACTCCTTCGTATATGCATAGAATGTAAAGTTATACTCATCTTCATATTCAACCAAGCTTTTGAGGTCCACCCCTGAATCGGGTAAGTAAGCTGCTTCAAGTCCGGATACTACATATAAAGCGCCGTCCATCCTAAACTGGAGGCTAATATAATCACTTTCATAACAGCCAACCATATTACCGAAAAAGTTATTTTTGAAATCCAAAATAGTGTAGTGGTAGTAATTGTTATCTACTGTTACAGGTACCGCCCAACTCAGCGAGGTGATAGGCTCCATGGAGGGCGCTTCTTCGAAGGTGAACACCGTATTGGGAATGATATCAAAACAGGTGTGCCCTGTGGGACCTGTTATGGATACAACCTCAAGCTTATTTTCAGCAATCAACTTGAGCGAAAGTGCAAACTCAACCTCATTCACAACTATTGTTAGCTGTATGGTGTTGCCACTAACGAAGGTGTTTAAAATTTCTGCTCCGTCACCTCTGCCAAAATAATATTCGACACCTTCAAATACTCTGTAACTCTCTGCATCTTCTCTTACCCAATCCTTCATATCATCAGGCAGGGTTGAGAAGTTGTCACCTATTTCCTGGGTTAATAAGTTTTCGTGGATATTTATCTTTGTATCACAAAGGACATCTTCTGAAAGGAATACTGCACGCCAGGCACCTCTTTTTTCAAAAACACTTTCAATGCTGATAAACTCAAAGCCGCGCTTTTTGGCATAATCTTTTACGTGGGTGCCATCTTTAGCAATCATTTGCAGGGATGAATTGCAACCCTCAAAGGCAGTAGAGTGAATTCTTGACTCTTGTCCGTCTGATGATGCCCACATTCTGTTTGCATCTTCAAAGGTGATGCTCTCGAGTGCAGTGCAACCGTAAAATGCTCTTGAACGGATGCGGCACATATTATCGGTGAAGTAGAAATCAGTCAGTTTTGTGCAGTTCTCAAACATTCTTGCATTTAGGAAGCCGACACCTTCGGTAAAGTCTACCTCTGCCAAATCGTAGCAATTCATAAATACTTCGTAGCCCATATAGGTTACAGTGTCGGGGATGTTGATTGAGGTAAGACCTGTTTGCTTGAATACTCTGTGATTGATGGTTTTTACTGTTGAAGGAATATCAATTTGAGTAAGCTTCGTGCAGTTGTAGAAGGTCAGTGAACTTAATTCGGTCAAGCCCTCATTAAGAGTAACATCAGAAAGTTTGGTGCAACCGTAAAACACTTCGTAACCCATAGTCTTAACATCCTTACCGAACTTGACAGAGGTGGTGTGGTTAAGACCTTTAAACAGACGGTTACCAAGATGGGTGATGCCATCGTCGATAACGATGCTCTTAATATTAGCACGGTGCTCAACAAATGGGTTAACGTTGCCTACGTTGACGTAGTTGTAGGTTGCGCCTGTGCCGTAAATAGTAAGCACACCTGCATTCAAATCCAAACACCATTTAGCATTCTCACCGCAAGTGCCAAAAATATAATTTTCATCATTTTCAAAGGCTACAAACTCATTCTTATTAGCAGTTGCATACATTTCTGCTTTTGAGCCTGTATAGCCGTAAACGGTAACGTAGCTTGGGATAGTATTGCTTTCGCCCGAAACATCGCACATTGGATTATGAATTTCAATCTTTTCAAGATAATCGCAATATGCAAAGGCGTTTTTGCCGATACTTGTAACACCGCTATGCACAACAACACTTGCAATATCACAGAAATAGAAGGCATATTCGCCGATACTTGTAACCTTCATACCGTTGATGGTTTCGGGGATTACAATCTGTGTATCGTTGCCGATATAGTTGGTTATTTCAACTGTACCGTCAGGCAAGACTTTAAACTCATAGTCAGATGCAAAACGGTCAAGAGGAACGAAGCGATTGCCGTATATTGCAGCAAAGGATTGAGCCGCTGTTCCCTCGTAACCGTAAATAACCGTTGTGTGCGGGAAGGCTGCACCACCAATTTCGGTTACTGTTTCAGGAATTACAACACTTTCAATTGATGAGCAGTCTAAAAAGGCACATTCGCCGATTGCAGTCACCGTTTCGGGAATGGTAACGCTTGTAATAGAGGTGCAACCGATAAAGGCATATTGACCGATAGAGGTTACTGAAGCAGGAATAACAAGGTTTGTAACCAATTTTCCGTTAAGATACAATTTTTCACCAAAGCTAAGCGGATTAGAGTAATAACCGTAGAAGTAGGTATTGCACCATGCCGCCAAATCGGTTATGTAGACACCCGACAAGGACTGACAACCCCTAAACGCATTGTCGCCCACCTGAATTACACTTGATGGAATAATAATTCGTGTAATGTTGGCGCAACCGTCAAAAGCGTAATCACAAATATATTTTAATCCGTCGGGCAAAACCACGCGAGAGGTTACACAGTTTTGGAAGGCACCGCCTGCAATCAGTTGGGTTCCGTCTTTGACAACATAAGCCGAGCCGTTTGTATCGTACTTAATCAGATAATCGCCGTAGTACAATGCGTCCCCTTGCCAATTAGATTTATCATTGTAAAAACCTGAATTGCTAAAAGCAGAGATACCGATATATTCAAGTCCTTGGGGCAGATAAATGGTTGTTGCAGAAGTACAGTCGCAGAAGGCTCTTGCGCCAATGGTTTTTACTGTGTCAGGGATAATAATGGTTTCAAGGGTGCTACAACCCATAAATGCATAAGCAGGAATGATTGTTGCCTTTGTTATAACAACCTTTTTGAGTGATGCAGGGATTTCATAACCGCTGTCACCACCGGTGTAACCGGTGCCGAAAATATAGCCAAAATAGTCGCTGTTATTATATACGTATCCTGAAGGGTCTTTTTCTGATCCAACAAAGGGCAAGGTAATTTCTTCAAGAGATTTACACTTTGCAAAAGCACGGTAGCCGATATATGTTGCGCTATCGGGAACGACTACAGTTTTAAGACCGTAACAACCGCAAAAAGCATAATCGCCTATTGTCTCAACACCGTTGCCTATAGTAAGGTTAGTGATTTTTTTACAACCGTTAAAGGCATAACTACCAATAGTTTTTACGCCGCCAGGGATGGCGATGCTTGTGAGACCGGTACATCCGGAGAAAGCACTGCCACCAATAGTTGTTACGCTATTGGGGATGGTAATGCTTGTAAGTCCTGTACATCCGGAGAAAGCACTACCACCAATGCTTGTTACGCTATTGGGGATGGTGATGCTTGTAAGACCGGTGCAACCGTAGAAAGCATATTCGCTGATTGCTTTGGTTATTACAACCTCTTTAAGCGTTGAGGGCACGTGGTAGTTGTAATCATGATCATAATAATAATGGCTATGATGATTAATATAACCATCATAATCACAGAACAACCATCCAAGTTCAGTGTTACCGGAACCGTCACTATACTGACCTACAAAGGGCAAGGTAATCTTTGTAAGCGAAGTAAAGCTGGCAAAAGCGCCTCTTTCAATGGTTGTTACACTGTCAGGAACAACGATACTTGTTATAGAATCACAATAATAAAATGCCAATGAATTAATAGTTGTTGTACCCTCAGGCAAAATCAATTCGGTCACAAGTTTATTATTTAAATAGAGTTTTTTAGCATAATAAAGAGGGTTAGCAATATAGTTGCCGAAACTTATATTAGACCAAGCAGCCAAATCTGTTATATTAACCCTATTAAGAGAAGTACAACCGGAGAAAGCATCATTTCCAATAGTTGTTACGCTGTCAGGGATGGTGATGCTTGTAAGACCGGTGCATCCGTAGAAAGCATAATTTCCAATAGTTGTTACGCTATCAGGGATGGTGATGCTTGTAAGACCGGTGCATCCGTAGAAAGCACTACCACCAATAGTTGTTACGCTATCAGGGATGGTGATGCTTGTGAGTGAGGTGCAATCAGAGAAAGCATTATTTGCTATATACTTTGTTCCGCTTTTTACGGTAACAACAATAGGATTGCCTGTGCGTAAAATCAAATGATTATCTAAATAAAAAACGCCGTCTTGCCAGTTGGCAGAATCATTATATGCAGCCGTTCCGTAAAAAGCACCATCACCAAAACTTACTTGCCTGTCAGGCAGGTCAATATTTATAAGTTTGGTGCAATTATAGAAAGCACTGTTACCAATAGTTGTTACGCTGTCTGGGATGGTGATGCTTGTGAGTGCGGTGCAACCGTAGAAAGCAGAACTACCAATACTTGTTACGCTGTCTGGGATGGTGATGCTTGTGAGTGCGGTGCATCCGTAGAAAGCACTACCACCAATACTTGTTACGCTGTCTGGGATGGTGATGCTTGTGATGTAACTGCAATAACGGAAAGCATCATAACCAATACTTGTTGCTTTGGTTATTACAACCTCTTTAAGTGATGAGGGAACGTATGAATCATTGTTCCAAGAATCTGACGCGCCAAAGATATAACCAAAATTGGTGTTATTAATAGTTTTACCAACAAATGGCAAGGTAATCTTTTTAACAGCATTGCAGCCGTAAAAGGCATAACTACCGATAGATGTTACGTCATCATCAATAACAATATTGAGTATCTGATTCTTATACACACTCCAAGGGGCAACCTCGGTTCCGACAGTATAATCGGAGGGAGTGTAATAGGTCCCTTGTGAATAGTTATACATAGCACCTTCGCCGGAGATATAAAGAGTGCCTGTTCCGTTATCAAACACCCAATTAAGATTGGTACCGCAAACACCCTTTGGCAAAGATGACAAATTGCGAATATATCCACACTCGTTACATACGGAATCATTTACGTCATCATAGATATGATATGTTATACGCTCAAAACCGCATATATTGCAATCAGTATCACATCCGTTGGTATACACGTGGTCACCAACTTGACGAATCTTTCTACACTCATTACACTCCGTATCACAAGCATTATCATAAATATGGTCACCTGCTGCTTTTATGAGTACACCACATAAAATACAATAGGAATCTTCTTCGCAATCAGGAGCAAGATTTGGGGTAATATTTAACTTAAACCAGACAGTATCACTTCCTGAAGATTGGGAGGTATCTTTACTGTATTTAATGTATACCTTGTCACCCGCAACCAAATTCAGTGAGCATTCTTGCCAGTTTGTTATACCTGACTGTGTAACTTTTGTTGTGTCGTTTTGTGTTATTATCAGTTTATCATAGCCGCTTTCTGTTGACGTGTAATAACTTATATCCAACGAAAAAGCAGATAAAGCAGTAATCGTAAAAGTAGAAGTTGAGTTGTGATTTTTGTTTGTTGAATTGTAAATACCATTATTCAACTCAAACGGATTTACTTCTGCGTTTGACATCTCATATAAAGTTGTTAAATGTTGTGTGACTCTTGTTTCACCACACTCGTTACAATCAGGGTCGCAGGCATTGTCATAAACATGGACACCTACCGTGCGAATCTCGCCGCATTCGTTGCAATCAGCATCGCATGCGTTGGCGTAAACGTGGTCACATATTGATTTAATGGATATATTAGCCCACTCACGACCATTTTGAGGTCCGTAGTTGCCTGTAAGACGAAGACCGAGTTTTGCATTGGTTAGTGCTGCAGTTACAGGAATTTCAGTAGCTGTTGTTCCATCGGTGAGAGTCCAATTCAGCATAACGCCGCCCAATCTTACACTAACCTTGCTCTCTTTATAGGTAACCTCGTACTCACCGTTGGGCAAAGTAGTAAGGTCATAGGTTGCTAATTCCTGACCGTTATAAAGAATGTATGCGGTATAGGTGTTATCCTTAATAGAATTGTTTGGAGAGTCGTTCTTTATACGAAGTTCAAGATTCTTTGTTTCTGTGCCGAAGTATGCAGAGCACCACTCACCGTAATAGTTGTTGTAGCCATTCTTCATTGTAAGGGTTCCCTTAAAACTAAAACCTTCTGAAAAGTCAAAGTTCTTAGTAGTCCAAATAGTTCTGGTTACCTGACTAGAAGAAATAACAAATCTTCCGTCTGTAATGTAGGTGGTATCGCACCAATCTGCTGCAACGAATGACTCGGGTGCCCATGCAGAAGCAAGAAATTCGCCCACTTCAGGAGCAGATTCGTTACTATTGCCGCCTGTGTAATACTGGATATTAGGTTCGTTAAGGCTGTCAACAGAGGATAAAACCTCCGCCATAGCCACTATTCCTGTTGAACCCAGACCGGACAGGAATACCATAATTGACAAAACCGAAACAAAAAGTTTTTTTAGATTTGACTTAATTGTTTGCTTCATTTTATTTGCTCCTCTCTTTTATTCGGTTTTTATATTTTGATGCAATAACTGCAATAAATATATAAACAAGGGGTGTTGTGAACGGTTGTGCTATATTAAACATTGCCTGTGCAAAGTATGCGACCAACCCCATAAACAATGCTAACGAAATTACATTATCCTTCATTTCTTTAACAACTACGATTACTGTCGCACCCATCATAAACAAATAGGATGCCGCTCCGAAAATACCCGTTGTAATCAAAAATTGCAAATATTCGTTGTGGGCTTGATCAACATATGCCGTACCGACATCATTAAGGGCGTTTTGCAAGGATTCGGGGCCAATTCCTACAAGCCACTCTTTAAGTGTAAAATTATCCATCACTTCAAAGCACTTGCGGTATACCATACCTCGCCCTGTACCCCATTGGTCGGTGATTTTAAAATATTTATCCAAATGTCCCAGACTGTTAATGTTGGCGTATACAAACATAACCGTCAGCGTTAAAACGGCCGTTATAAGCATTATAACGTATACCCATTTAAAAGTCATCAAATTAAACCATTTTTTGTTGACGCAAATCGCCAATCCAACACAAACAATCGTTATAGCAACGGCTAATATCGGATGAAGCAGAATTCTCATTAAATCTGCAGTTATATAAACACTGTTAATTGCAGGTTTTATAACATTGCTAAAAATAGATGCTACGGGTATTATTATTGCTAAGGATATTAAAAAGCGTTTTAGCATATCGGGCTTTTTTAAGCAAAACAGCAAATATACCACCACAAAAACAACAAATCCGATAACAAAACTTTCGCTTGAAGTAAGTACCGCTGCAAATGTACCCAACACCAACGCCGCCGTATAATGCCATTTTGCAATTTCTTCTGTGGAATTACAATAAAGCACTATAACAACAGGAAAAATTAACGAAACATATGCGCCGAAGAAATTTATGTTGCCAATGGTAGTTATAAAATCGTCCGTTTGATTATTTAGCAATGCAGGTTGCATACCTAACACATCAATGTTTGCTGCATTTAATATTGCTACCAGTGACACAATGCTAAAACTAAGCAACATCCAACTTATAAAACTATCTTTTGAGCCGTAATTATTAGATATTATAAAATACACAACCGCATAAATAACAATTATTATTGCGCCTTGCATTCGCGAGTCTTTGCCAAGCCATACATCTGCATCATATTTTGCAAACGTTGCCGATAGCAAGTTGGATATTGCAAATAAAGCAACGGATAAATCTAATAAAATCGGTTTATAGTTTATTCTTTTGTTAATTGCTGTATTCACTGCAAGGTAAATCAGCAACAAGGATATCATTACTGCGCTAAGCACTAAAAAGCAACGGCTTTTTGTTTCGCTTATATTTAAATAACCGTTATTAAAAACAAGAGGCAACAGAAAGGTTATTAAACACAGATATACATCGGTCATATATGCTGGTGTTTTTTTAAGAATATTCATTGTAGCACCGTCTTTATTAAAAGAATAGATTATTACGAAAAAAAGCCCTCACTGTGGAATAGTTTTATATCACTGTCTTACAAATGGAAACCTGCACAAATCTTACCACCAATCCAGAGAATTGTCAACAAACAACACATCATACGGACAAAAAAGAGAGGGCGTTTTGCCCTCTCTTACAAGTTTAATTTAATTGTGCTTTTACGTACTCAATCTGTTTTTCAACCGACTGGATTGAAGTGCCGCCCTCACTGATACGTTTTTCAACGCAGGTGGTAAGGTCAATCTCGTTATACAAATCGTTATCGAACAAATCGCTGTATTCCTTATAAACCTCAAGAGGCAAATCCTCAAGGACGGTTTTATCGGCAATGCAACGGGCAACAATCTGACCTGAAATTTTATATGCACTTCTGAAGGGCATACCCTTTTTAACAAGATAGTCGGCAAGGTCGGTAGCATTGATAAAGCCGCCTTGTGCCGCTTTTTTCATATTATCGGCGCAAACACTCATAGTAGACAGCATACCGCTCATAACGCCGAGGCACATTTTGATAGTATCAACGGCATCAAAGACACACTCTTTATCCTCCTGCATATCCTTATTATAAGCAAGAGGCAAGCCTTTGAGGGCGGTAAGCAGGCTCATCAAATCACCGTAAATTCTACCTGTTTTGCCACGGATAAGCTCTGCCATATCGGGATTTTTCTTTTGGGGCATAATTGAGGAACCTGTTGTGAAAGCATCGCTGAGTTCAACAAACTTAAACTCCCAACTTGACCACAAAATAATCTCTTCCGACAGTCTTGACATATGCATCTGTAAGAGTGCGATTGCGCTCATAAGTTCAACACAAAAATCGCGGTCAGACACGCCGTCAAGAGAGTTAAGACAAATGCCGTCAAAACCAAGGGCGGCAGCCTCACTTCTGCGGTCGGTGGCATAGGTTGTGCCTGCAAGAGCGCAACAACCGATGGGTGACATATTCATACGCTTTTTGCAGTCGCAAATGCGGTCAACATCACGAAGGAGCATCATTGCATACGCCATCATATGATGGCCGAAGGTGATGGGTTGCGCCCTTTGCAAATGGGTGTAGCCGGGCATAATAGTTGCCTTATTCTGCTCTGCCTGTTCGGTCAACGCAACGATTACCTGCTTGGTTAAAGCGATTATCTGATCAGCCTCGTCCCGCAGATACATACGAATATCAAGGGCAACCTGGTCGTTACGGCTGCGGGCGGTGTGGAGCTTTTTGCCCACGTCACCGATACGCTCGGTAAGCACCTGCTCAACAAACATATGTATATCCTCACACTGCATATCAAACTGCAATGCGCCGCTTTCCAAATCGGCAAGTATGCCCTCAAGCCCTGCAATAAGGGTGTCGGCATCCTCGTTAGAGATAATATTGCACCCTGCAAGCATTGCGGCGTGTGCTATACTACCCTGAATATCCTGCTTATACATACGGCAGTCAAAATGAATGGATGAATTAAAATCGTCTGCCAATTTGTCGGTGGCACCGTCAGTGCGACCTGCCCACATTTTTGCCATTATAAAAACTCCTGATTATTTGTTGTTTTTGTCAACCATTGCCTGAACCTTGATAGGCAGACCGTAAAGGTTGATAAAGCCTGCTGAATCGCGCTGGTCGTAGTCACTTTCACCGAAGGTAGCAATCTCTTCACTGTAAAGTGAATAGGGACTCCATACGCCTGCGTTAATCATATTACCCTTGTAAAGCTTAAGTCTTACCTTACCTGTTACCTTTTCCTGAGTCTTGTCAACGAAGGCAGACAAAGCCTCGCGCAAGGGAGTAAACCACTGACCGTTGTATACAAGCTCTGCAAAGGTGATAGAAAGCTTCTGCTTTTCGTGCATGGTCATTTTGTCAAGACAAACAGACTCAAGAACGCTGTGTGCCTTGTAAAGAATAGTACCGCCGGGAGTTTCGTAAACGCCGCGGCACTTCATACCGACAAGACGGTTTTCAACGATGTCGATAATACCGATACCGTTGGCGCCGCCAAGCTCGTTAAGCTTGAGAATAATATTCTTTGCGGTCATTTTTTCACCGTCAAGTGCAACGGGAACACCCTGCTCAAAGTCAAGGGTTACGTAGGTAGGCTTGTCGGGTGCGGCAATGGGAGATACGCCCATTTCCAAAAAGCCCTCTTTTTCATACAAGGGCTCGTTGCCTGTATCCTCAAGGTCCATACCCTCGTGAGAGAGGTGCCACAGGTTCTTATCCTTTGAATAGTTGGTTTCGCGGTTTATCTTAAGAGGAATGTTGTGTGCCTCGGCATACTCAATCTCTTCATCACGGGATTTGATATCCCACTCACGCCAAGGAGCGATAATAGGCATTTCGGGTGCGAAATGCTTGATAGCAAGCTCGAAACGAACCTGGTCGTTGCCCTTACCTGTGCAACCGTGACAGATAGCGTCTGCCCCCTCTTTAATAGCAATTTCAACAAGACCCTTTGCAATGCAAGGACGTGCGTGGCTGGTGCCAAGCAAATACTCCTCGTATACTGCGCCTGCCTTCATTGTGGGGATGATGTACTCATCAACGTATTCTTCGGTCAAGTCAAGCACGTAAAGCTTGCTTGCGCCTGTTTTGATTGCCTTTTCTTCAAGACCCTCAAGCTCGTCAGCCTGACCAACGTTGCCTGATACTGCAATAACTTCGCAGTTGTTGTAATTCTCTTTAAGCCAAGGGATGATGATAGACGTATCCAGTCCGCCTGAGTAGGCAAGAACTACCTTTTTGATGTCTTCCTTTTTCATTTTTATGACCTCCGTGAATAGAAATTCTTTGATTATTGTATTATTATACACTTTTAACCCTGTTTGTCAAGGCGTTTGTGCATATTTATCCATTTTATACGGCTTTTATGCGTTTTTATTGCATATTTGCGGCAAAATATACATAAAAGCGAATAACAATACTAATTGTACTCTTAATAACCGCAAAAATCAATAGTTAATTTGGTGACAGGGTCACCAACTAATTTTGCCCATACGGGCAAGTGAAGTTGCATTGCAGTGAAGTTACCCTGTAGTGAAGTTTGCTTCACAAGTGTTTTTTCAAAATTAACTTCACTTTACAAAAAACTTCACTGTGTTTGGCACAACTTCACTTCAAACCCACGTTTGAAACTTAACTATAACGTAAAGTTAAGACCTCTCTGCAAAGAGAGGCCTGTTCATATAGCGGACGAAAAATCAACGGGTGGATGGATGCCGATAGTACTGACACCGGCGTTCTCACAATTAACCCCTTATTTGTATTATACTAACAGACTGTGTGCTGTTTGGGCGAGAGCTATGCTCTGACGCTCAAACTCATCGGTGGGCAGACTTTCTTTCGGAACAATTTCCAAAGACAAAACGCCGTCAAATCCTATTTCTTTTAAAGCGGCAGAAAAATCCTGCCAATCTATTACTCCCTCGTGAGGTGGCAGATGCTCGTCCTTTTTGCCGCCGTTGTCGTGGACGTGGAAAACCTTTATTTTGTCTGCCAACCGCCTTACTTCATCCCCCACTGACAAGTCAGAGAATACCGCTACATGCCCTGTGTCAAGGCATATTTTAAAATTATCGTCATTTATCTCTTCCACAAGTTTTAATATCTGCTGTGGTGTTGCAAGGGAAAAATCGGGAAATGGAGTGTTTTCAACGCATATGGTAACGCCGCATTCTTTGGCAGTATGCAAAAGCTCTTTCATAAATGCAAGATTCATAGCCCAGGTTTCAGCCTGATTGCCGCTTTTTACATCCTCTATTCCATAAGGCATTATGGGATGAATAACCCAATATTTGCACCCAAGAAGCCCAGTTGCACGAATGGACTTTTCCATCTTTTCCATTCTTTCAGTAAGCTCTGACTCACCGTCATTTACAGGCCAACGCCAAGGGCCGTGTGTTTGATGAATTTCAACCCCTGCCTTTTGGGCAAGTTCTTTTTCATTATTTAGATAGGCTTCGAAATCCTTATCACTTAACGAATAAAGTTGGTTGTCTGTGTTGCACATATCAAAATCAACACAGTCGAAACCGAAAGATTTTATCTTGTTGTATTTTTCGCTGTCAAACCTATCAAAGCCGCCCTTACGCATTTTGACCGATATACCGATTTTCACCTTATCACTTCCAAGCGTTTTTGTAATTATATTATAAATCAGCCTTGATCTGTATTCAAGTTTATTTTCAGACGAAAACAAAGGGAGAGCTTTCACTCTCCCTTACAAAATCAGATAGCGTATTTTTCAAGATAACCCTGATAACTGGTTTTGAACAAATCACTGTCGTGACGTGCGGCATTAAGTGACTGGTGAATGTTCATATTGTTATGAGCAATATCAATTACACAGCCTGCAATGTTTGAGCAGTGGTCAGAGGTACGCTCAAGTCCCGTAAGCAAGTCAGACAGAACAAATCCTGCATCAATGGTGCAAAGTCCCTGCTGCAAACGGACGATATGATTGGTGCGAATTTTCTCTTTCAGCAAGTCAATTACCTGCTCAAGAGGTTCAACCTGCATTGCGGCATCCAAATCGTCATTAACAAAGGCGGTCAGTGACAAGGTAAGAATCTCTTCAACCGCAGAGTAAAGCACGTCAAGTTCTTTAAGGGCTTCGTCGGTAAATACAATCTTTTTGTCGCGCAGTTCTTCTGCCGACTCAACAAGGTTTACGCCGTGGTCGGATATACGCTCAAAATCACTGATAAGCTTAAGCAGTTTAGTTGCCTCGGCACTGTCGTGGTCGCCCGTCTGCAAGCTGCTAAGACGCACAAGATAGGTACCCAAAATATCTTCATATCGGTCGGTTTTGCCCTCGGCATCCCGTACCGACTCTGCCAATTCAGGTGTATACTCTTTAAGGGCAGTTATACCGTCGCGAAGTGCTGCTACCGACATATTTGCCATATCAATAGTTACCTTGCGGCAACGGTCAAGAGCAATAGGCGGTGTGGCAAGCAAACGTTCGTCAAGCTCGGTAGCGATTTCAGGCTCGCTTGAATCGGGCACAAGCTTGATAACGATTTTTTCAAGCACTCTTGCCATAGGAAGAAGCAATATAGTGCAAAGAATATTGAAGGTTGCGTGGCAAATAAAGATTGAAAATTCGCTTGCTGCGGCAGTAAAAATAACGGGAGCCAATAAAAGCTTAATAATCCAAAATACTATAAGCCACGCTACTGTGCCAATCACGTTAAAGAGCAAATGCACACCTGCGGCTCGCTTTGCATTTTTGTTAGCACCCACAGAGGATATAAGAGCAGTCACACAGGTACCGATATTCTGACCCATAATAATGGGAATTGCGGCACCCACGGTAACACTTCCCGTAGCAGAAAGAGCCTGCAAGATACCAACCGATGCAGAGCTTGACTGAATAATTGCAGTAAGCACTGCGCCTGCAAGCACGCCCAGAATGGGATTTTCAAACAAGGTAAAAATGCGGGTAAAGGCTTCAACATCCTTTAGTCCTGCAACAGCATCGGACATGGTAGACATACCAAACATAAGAGTGGCAAAGCCTAAAAGAATTTCGCCCGTATCCTTTGACTTACTGTTTTTGCTGAACATATAGTAACCTATGCCCACAAGTGCCAAAACGGGAGTAAATGAGTCGGGTTTCAGCAACTGCAAAAGCAATCCGTCACCTTCGATTCCGTTAAGGCTCAAAATTAACGAGGTAACGGTGGTGCCCACGTTGGCACCCATAATAACGTTGATTGCCTGACGCAAGGTCATAATGCCTGAGTTAACAAAGCCCACCACCATAACGGTAGTTGCAGAGGAGCTTTGAATAACTGCGGTAACGCCAAGGCCTGTTAAAAAGCCTGCATACCATTTGCTTGTAAGCTTACCAAGCAGGTTGCGCAGTCCACTTCCTGCGCGTCGTTCAAGAGATTGTCCCATAACATTCATACCAAACAGGAACAGACACAGTCCGCCTATAAGGGACAAAGCATTGAAGATTGTCATCGTCATCTTCCTTTCTTTTGTTGGGGTGCTTCTCTAACCCCTTTTATTTTTTCCTTTTCTTTACAACACTGTAATTTTAGCATAAGATTTTTTTATTGTATATAGTTTTTTAAAAATTTGGCTTTTTAAACATTTTTATATGTGTGATTTTGACAAATTTGATATAAATTATTGTTAATAACCACGATTGACCGAGTTGTCACAATATGTTAAATTATACATAATAGAAAATTGTTTTAAGGAGGTTTAACCTTGAGCAACAAAGTACAATGGCATATGATGCCTATGGTTACAAAAGAAATGAAGGAAGCAGGATATTTCGGCGGTGAAGGCGGTCAATGGGAGTTGTGCGTCACCTGTGATAAAGAGGACGGCTCATTGCTCTTTACCGGCACCGACGTGGGCGGTATGTTCCGCTCCACCAATGGTGGCGAAATGTGGGAGCCCTGTAACATCGGTCTTGACTGCAGAGGCGCTTGCTTTATCTGCATTGACCCCAAAAACAAAAAACATCTTGTGGCAGTAGGCTGCAACTCGGGCGCTAATGAGTTTAACGGCATTTATCTGTCTTTTGATATGGGTGACACCTGGGAGCATACCTTTGGCGGTTATTTTGCAAGCTATCGTGATTTCCGTGACCAAGTGGTTATGGACCCTTCAAGCTATGACTGTCAAAAGGGCTATTGCACCACTGTTTATTGGTCAAGGGTATGCCACACCGACTTTAAAAACGCCTGGGGTGAACACCGCCAATGTGACGGGCTGTTTAAATCCACTGACGGCGGCAAAACCTGGGAATTGATAAAAGAAGGACTTGGTGACGCCATAGTAAAGGTGCATCCGTCAAACAGCCGTCTTTACGTTGCTCACCGCACAGGTCTGCATATAAGTGATGACGGCGGCAAATCCTTCAGATGCACATATCCTTGCAATGATGCCGACGGTGTAGGCGGTCTGGACGTGGTTGACTGCCTGCCCGACAGTGTCTTTATCAACACAGTTGAGGGTGTTTACCGTTCGGATGACTGCGGTGAAAGCTTTGAATATTTAGGTGGTGACGGCTTCCCCGTTGGTGAAAAAAATCACGCCGCCTGGCTTAAGGTAAGCCCTGCAGACCCCAATTATATGGCAGTTTGCAAAATGTCTGACGACTATGAAAAGGCCGGCTTCGTCTCTCACGACGGAGGTAAAAGTTGGGTGATGCTAAAAAAACTCAGCAAACTGAATTTTATTCCCGACAACAACCGTCAATTAGTCTTTGCGTGGCATCCCACCGACAAAAACATTTTGTGGACCTTAGGCGGCGACTTTACCTGTCGCAGTACCGACGGCGGTTTGACTGCCGACTGGTATCACAACGGAAATCTTGGTATTTTGGCAGGCGGACGTATTCACTTTAATGTGTTTGACCCCGATGTTTTCTATTATGCCTCACAAGACTATGACGGATGCGTTACTCTTGACGGCGGCAAAACCTGGCGGTACGTAAATATGTACGGCGAGCACTGGGGTGGATTTTGCTATGGCGGTTATGCCATTGACAAGGACACTTACATCTGCGGCAGACGGTCAAGTTGGACGGGTCCGTCGGAGTTATACGTTACCCACGACGGCGGTAAAACGGTAATACACACAGGGCTTATTTACAACGGACTTGCCACCGCTTACGGTGACCCCGCTAACCAGGCTGTTGCCTTTGCAGGACCATATCGCACCGCCGATAAGGGCTACAACTGGGAAAAGATGGTAGGCTGTAACGGTGTATTTGATCACAACCCTCAAACGAAAGAGCTTGTTGGTCTTTATGAAAACAAGGTGGTAACATCATCAGACAGCGGTCTGTCTTGGCAGACGGTAGCCCTGTGTGATAACACCTTGCAGGACGTTTGCGTTGACCATATCAATAACATTTATTATGCTGTTGGCGGCCAACGACTTTATAAAATAGAGAATGGGAAATCAACCGATATAACCCTTAATATGCCTGAAAATCAGTTTGGTCTGCGTGTGCCACGTGGAATTGCCATTGATAAGCGTTACCCAAAGGTTATTTACGTAACGGGCGGCGGCAACGAATATATGAACGACAGTTGCACTATGCGCTCGGTTAACGGTGGAGAAAGCTTTGAGGTGCTTACACGAAACAAACGCAACAGTATTGTTACCGAGGGCTACGGCTTGGGATGGGAGGCTGATGCCATAGCCTGCCGTCCCGACAACGGCGTGGTTTACGTGCCCGGTTCTTGCTTTGGCTTTGCGACAATAGACCCATACGAAGAATAACACAAACAAAAACACGGCTTGAGTGCTAACGTACTCAAGCCGTGTTTTAATTTTAAAGAAGAACAATATTGCTCCAAGCCTGTTTTCCTTCGGCATCGGTAACCTCTACACGAAGCCATTTTTCAAACTCGTTGGGGGTGTATTTGGCAAAGGTCAGATTTTCTCCCCACAGGTTGCGCTGAGCAGTCCACGCCGTTTGAGAATAAAAGGATATGCGACTTGCAGGACTGCACCTAACCTCAAAGGTACCGTCTTCGCACCGTGTCATATGCACCTCGGGGCCTTGGGTAGCGTAAAATTCACCCTCTGCAATTTTGCGGATTATATCGGCATCGGTCGTTTTGCCGTCGGTAACGTCAAGCATAATATAGGACACGCACTGGTCACCGTCATAATAATGAGCATCGTCGGTGGCAATAAGAGGATAACACACCCCTTGATTTGCCGCAAGGTCGATTATTGCAGATGAATCGGGACGGTTGCTTGCGTGAAGTCCTGAAACTGTGTTGTATATCTCGGTTGCAATTACCCCCTTTACTAATTTGAAATGGTCAACTGTATTAAGAGACCAAGCAGGATGGCCAAGGACTACTCCTCCGCCTGCTTTATTAACTGCTTCTATAATATGAACAGGGTCGGTTTTATCGGTAATAATCGGCTCCTCACCTGCACCCAGTGCAATAAGGTGAAAAACGCCCTCTGCAGCAGTATCCTGCCCGCCTATATTATACTCGCAACCCGAAATTGTGCGAAGCCCCCCAATCTGCCCTGAAGCACGCCAACGCCAATGGTCAGTAACGGCAACGGCATCGTATCCTGCATCAAGATAGATTTGTGCCATTTCTTCAGGCGTTTTTTTGCCGTCAGACTCGGTGGTGTGAATATGCAAGCCTAATTTCATTCTTTTTTTACCAAGTAAATCGGTATACATCAAATAGCCTCCCGTATAAAGCTACGCCTATTGTACTAAAAAGGCTTGCTGAATGCAAGCCTTTTTAGTTGATTTTTATTTCTTTTCTTTGCCTCTGTTTTGGTTTTCAATTTCGCACTGCTGATTGAAGAAGGGAGTATACTCCTCAACAACCTCGGACACGCTCTTTTTACCTGCGCGCAAATCTTCCCAAAGTCCCCACTGATTAGAGAATACGTTGGCAACGCCTGCCCACAAGCCCTCGAACACACGAGGCTGCAGGTCTGCAAGCATCTGGTCACCCTCGTCATCAAGCCAATAGGTAAGGTCAGTATTGGGATTAACTTCGTAATACTTGTCGTTAAAGGTGTGCTTTGCGATTATGTAGTTAAGGCAGCCCTGAGGATTGTCGGTTGAACTAACAATAAAGTTGCCCTCTACAAAGCCGTAAACGTAATCCTCGGTAGCATTGGGGCCGTCAGGCAGAGGAACAACCGTCCACTCCTTAACAGCATCCTTGCCGCTTGCTTCAACAGCCTTGTTGTACTGCTTTGCAATGTTGAAATCTTCCATAACGAACATTGCAAGATTGCCGCCTGAAATCTCGTGATTCATTTCGGCATATTTCTTTTGAGCGTAAATATCGTTATACATTTCAAAGCCGTTTTTAACCTTGATATCGTCAAAGTTAAGACTTACCATACCAGTCTTCTTATCAATACCGATAAGACGGCCGTCGTTCATACCGATAACGTAGTGTCCGTTCCAGCCTGCGTAACCAACGTAATCGTTTTTGCCGTCGCCATCCTTATCAATAGCGTGAACCTGACGGCAAACCTCAAGGAAATTGTCCCAATTCCACACACCTTCTTTATAATAGTCGGTGGGAGTCTTGGTAACGCCGCAGTCCTTCAAAATTTTGTTGTTAACTGCCATTACGGTTGGTGAAACCTTGTAAACGTCTAATGAATAAACTTCGCCTGCGATTGAATAGTTTGCCTCTGAAAGTTCAAGAGAATTGGTGATTACAGGGTGATCAAGGCCCACAATACCCATCTCTTTAAGCTCGCGCTGACTGTATACGTAGCCACGTGAACCAAGCTTGGGCCAAAACTCATTGTAAACGTAGGTTACGTCAGGTGCATCGTTACCGGCAAAATCCTTCATAAAATCGTTGAACCAATAATTCCAAACCTTAAAACGATAGTCAAGCTTGCCACCGTAAACCTGCTCGAAATATTCTTCAAACTGTTTATCTTCCTCGGTAACGCTGCCATTAAAGTTGTAAACTGAAATAGTGCCTGATTCAGATAAAGCTTCAAGCACCTCGGCACTAACGTCACCAACGCCGCCGGGGATATCATTACCGTACTTGCCGCCTGCATCCTTGTCGCCCTTATCACCTGTTGATGCACAGCTTGCGCTGACAAGCAGTACAGAAAGAGCAAGCACGACTACAAGAATTAAAGATAACACTCTTTTCATATCAAAAACCTCCGTATTCCATTTTTGGTTTCTATATTATAATACCTATAACAACATTAACATTACGCCCTTTTTTTGTCAATCTCAATAATTGTTTTTGTCTGTATTGAAACTTTTTTAAACTGATTTTGTAGTAAAAAACCAAAAAACTGTTCATTTGACGCAAATCTTAAAAGCGGCAAAAAAACTCATCTATACCCTAAAAATTTTGTGAAATTTGATATTTATATCAAAAGATATAAAAGCGCCCCATCATCTTAGCTTTTTGTATGGTCAAAGCAAGAAGATCGGTTCAAAGAAGATTTTAGATAAGCTTATATCAAGGGCAATTCTAACCAAATATTTCCGCAGAATGCCTTTTCTCACCTTTGTTATAATAATGCTGATTTTTTGTGTGGCAATAAATAAAAGTGGGGTTTTTTGTATTTTTCGATATTTTTTCTCGTTGATTTTTTGTGTTTTTTGTGTTATATTGTATTAAACTACAAAAATCAGCAAAAGGCGGTGGCAATATGCATACGGTTGATTTATCCAAGCTTATTGTAATGGATATACGCGCGGTCATTCATCAGGATATGCTTCAAAATGAAAAAAGCGTGGAAATGAACCGATGGAGTTCAGCCCTTGGAATTATGATTGATGGCAGGTGCACGATTGAGTGCGACGATCAAAAGCTTGTTGCTGACTGCAACCACGCTGTTTTTTTGCCCCACGGAAGCAACTGTATTGAAATCTGTCAGCAGAACGGCAGACTTTTTTGGATCAACGTTACGGCGTGGTATCTTGACGATGATTACATAAAGGGCTACCTTGACAGAGGGAAACTGCGCACAAGCGTGGTTGACAGAACCTGGATGAGCGCCACCGAATTTGATATAACCAATTCAAGTGAGTTGCTTACAATATGTGAACGTATTGAACGTAATTTCAAGCTTGGCAAGCCGGCACTGCGAGCAAAGTGCTTGCGAGACGTGTATGATATTATCTCAAAAATACAGACTCAGTCGGGAACAAGCAGTTATCAGCGCAGTCAGCTTGACATTGTTCAGCCTGCCGTTGAATATATTGAGCACAACTACTCTGACCCTCAGCTTAACAACACCCGACTTGCCATTGTGTCGGGTATTAGTGAGGTTTATTTAAGAAAGCTCTTTTCCAATCTGTTTGGAATCACCCCCGCAAAATACGTTACCGACGTTCGCATTGAAAAAGCAAAGGCAATGCTTTCTTTGGGAGTTATGTCGGTAAGTGAGGTTGCCGAAGCAGTGGGATTCAGCAACATTTATCATTTCAGCAAAACCTTCAAGCGTGTAACCGGATATACTCCTACAGAATATATAAAAAAAGAAAACTCCCTTTAACATTTAAAAGACTTGATTTGGTCAAAATCAAGTCTTTTTTTCGTTTTTTCTATAGTTGCTTGGAGTTACACCCACTTTACGCTTAAACAGGCTTGTAAAATAGTTGGAATCGGTATATCCAACCGTCATTGCAATTTCGGTTATGCTTATATTGGAAAATTTCAGCAGTTGCTTGGCATCCCCTATTCTAAGCTGGGTGATATACTCCCTTACGGTCATTCCCACATCCTGATTAAAGTGACCGCTCATATACGACCGACTGCAAGAAAAACGGTGGCATATATCCTCTGAGGTAATATCTTCACTGCGGTGGCGGTTAATATATGCCACCACGTTATCGGTGAAAGTGACCTCTCGGCTTGGGCGGTCTTTATCTTTTAGATAAGCGAGTTCGAGCATTCGCATAAGAGGATTTATGATGCTGTCAACCCATTCTTTTTGAGGAGCTTCCTCCTTTAACGAGTTGTAAACGTCTTTTAGTTGGTTGTATGGCAGTGAGTATTTTTGCGATATTCGTTTAACGTATGATTCACCCTGTGAAGATTGATATCCGCTGACCGACACAAATCCGCTGTTGGTATCACCGTCAATAATGGGATAAACAAACTCCTTTACCCCTGCGTGACAGGTGCCGACAAAACTGCCCTCTTTAACCTTTTCGCGCACCTTTTTCTGACAACTGATGCAATGCTCATAAAAATCATTACAGGATTTAGCAAATATGCAATAGGAGTTGTCGTGAATATTAAATGTGCTAAGCTCGGTAGGCATTATAACACGCTCGTTGCCGTAAGGGTGAAGGGTTACATACAGTCCCAATTCTGTTTTTAGGTACAAAATATAATTCTTAATCTGCTTTGTTAACTCCATTTTTACCACCTTAACGACAAAAACAAAGAAATCACCTACATTTTGCAAGGTTTTATCTGTGTTTTTGTATTATATTATGAGTGTAACCTAATTTTACAGAGGTGTCAATATGAATTTTAACGTTTGTACAAAAGAAAACTACGATTATCAGGTTGTTGTTATCGGTGCAGGCCCTGCCGGTGTGGCGGCGGCTATTACCTCTGCCCGCAACGGTGCTAAAACCTTGCTTGTAGAAGCACAAGGCAGAGTAGGAGGCATATCCACTGCAGGTATGATGAGCCATTTTACAGGCAGTGTAGGTAACAAAATCTATCACGAAATTTTGGACAGAGCCGCCGAGAAGAATTATTTTAACTGCGGTAAGCGTCATACCATTGACCCCGAAATGCTGACCGTTACGTATATTGAAATGCTTGAAGAAGCGGGTGCAGACACTCTGCTTTACACTACCCTTTGTGACGTTATTAAAGAGGGGGACTGTGTTAAAGGTGTTGTTTGCCATAACAAAGGCGGATTTACCGCCTACTACTGCTCGGTTGTAATTGATGGAAGCGGTGACGGTGACGCAGCATATATGAGTGGTGCAGAGTATATTATGGGCCGCGAAACCGATGGCAAAATGCAACCTGCCACCCTTATGTTTAAGGTAGGCGGCGTGGATATGGACAGGGCGGTATTTCCACCCTCCTTTGAAACTTTGGTTGAAACCGAAAAGGGTGAATTGCAGGCTTTGGCAAAAGAAAAACTACCTCACCCTGCAGGCCACGTTTTGCTTTACAAATCCACAATCCCAGGCGTTGTAACCGTAAATATGACCAACGTTATCGGTGTTGACGGCACCTCTGCCGAAGATTTGACCAAGGCGGAAATTACCTGCCGCAAACAGTTAAAGCCCATCGTCGACTTTTTGAGAGAGTATGCCCCGGGCTATGAAAATTGCTATATTTTAGGCAGTGCATCCCTTATAGGCATTCGCGAAACCCGTCATTTTAAGGGAGTTAAAACCTTACACGAAAGCACCGTTTCTCAGGCTATTCAGCACGAGGATTACGTGGTATACGATGCGCATTTTAACTTTGACGTGCACAACATTACGGGTGCAGGTCTTGACAAGACAGGTTGCCAAAAGCATTTCACCCAAAATAAAGGCTACACCATACCATACGGATGCCTTGTGCCTGAAAGGATTGACGGATTGCTGCTATCGGGCAGAAACATTAGCGGCACCCATATGGCACATTCAAGTTACCGTGCAATGCCTATCTGCGTAGGTATTGGTGAGGCTTGCGGTGCTGCCGCCGCTTTGGCAGTAAAGCAAGGCAAAAAATTAAGAGATATAACTGCAGAAGAAATTCGAAAGATAATTGGTGAAAAAATATGAGAGCAGATATTAGTTTTACAGGGGATTTGTTATGCTACCAAACAATGACGGAAAAGTTAAATCAAAATTACGATTTTTGCTTTAAAAGAGCAAACAAACTAAAAAACTGTGACTGGCTTGTGGGCAACCTTGAAACTCCCATAGCCAATGAGGAGTTAAAATACACCTTTGAAAGATACTGCTTCAACTCTCCAGTAAGTTTTATCGAGGCAATGAAAAGGTGCGGCTTTAACCTGCTCACCCTTGCTAACAATCACGCAATGGACAGAGATGAGCAGGGTATTCTGAACACACTTGAAAACTGTCACAAGGCAGGCTTTGATACAGTGGGTATGTATGCCACAAAGGAAGAGCGCAACACCATATATGTTAAAGAAATCAAGGGTATTAAGGTGGCTTTTGTTAACTACACTTACGGTGTAAATTCATTCGCTCACAAGCGTTTTTTCAAACATAAGCATATGGTTAATATGTTTCAGCCCGAGGAAACCATTAAAGGCTCAATACATCTGCTCAATTCAAACGAGCAGATCGGCGAAGACCTTGAGCGCGTTTACTTTAGCGGCAGTGATGAGCTTGAAACAGTTACGCCCTATCTTGAACAGCTTGAAAGTGATATTAAGCGTGCAAAAGAACAAGCCGACTATGTGGTTATGGTTATGCACAGCGGCGGTCAGTACAACGATGAGGTTGACCCCTACAGCCGATTTATCGCACAAAAAATAAAAGAGTACGGTGCCGATATTATAATAGGGCATCATCCACACATCATTCAAAGAAGCGTAATAGACAACGGATATTTAACAACATTCAGTTTGGGCAATCTGCTTGACGACCCTATTCTTGTGGGTGAAAAGCCTATCGACCACACCTTTAATGCAGTGCTTCACCTGACCTTGTGCAAGGATGACGGAGGCAATATTACCGCAAGCCGTCAATTCAGCATATATAAGGTTATTGTAACCGACGGTATGCCCCAAATCATTGACTCCTTTGACCTGTATAAAGAGCATCCCGACGAAAAGCTTAAAGAGGATATTTTGTTTTTTGCCAACCGATTTGCCGACACATACACTATCACATCGGTTAAAGAAAGGTATGATATTTAATGCGTATTCACAAGGATTTTGCTGGCGGTAACATAACTGTAAAAAGCATACAGGGCGACACCGTTTGTTTACAAAACGAGCTTCGGGACACCGCAGAGGATTGGTTTTATTGGGCTTTTTGTGTTGAAGGTGCAGAGGGATTAACCCTCACCTTTAAAATGCAGAAAAATCGGCTTGGCTATTTCGGTCCTGCCGTCAGTCACGACCTTAAGAAGTGGCATTGGCTTGATGCTTGCGGCTCAGACGAGTTCACCTATCATTTTACAGAGGGTGAAGACAAGGTGTACTTTGCTCATAATATGCTTTATCATCCCGACCGATTTTTTGATTTTGCCAAAGAAAAAGGCTTGACGGTAGAGACTCTTTGCACAAGCAAAAAAGGGCGAAACACCCCTTGCGTAAAAATCGGTGAGGGTAAGCTTAGCATAATTCTAACTGCCCGCCACCACGCTTGCGAGTCGACGGGCAACTATGTGTTGGAGGGCGTACTTGATGAGCTTGTAGCCTCACCTATTGATAACTGCACAATTTTTTGCGTGCCCTTTGTGGACTACGACGGCGTGCTTGACGGTGACCAAGGCAAAAGCCGTGTTCCCCACGACCAAAACCGCGACTATGTGCCAGATAAAAAATCCATTTATGCCGAGACTGATGCCATCCGCAAATATGCCGACGAAAACGGGTGCAACCTTGCCTTTGATTTTCACTCCCCTTGGCACAAGGGTGGCAGAAATGACCGAGTATTTATTGTTCAAAACTCTTTAGAAAAAATCGACCGATTCAATTTGTTCGGCAAAATTTTAGAGGACAGCATTACCTCTCAGTCACTTAACTACCAAAAAGCTAATGACATTGCACCTTTTGTTGAGTGGAATAAGCCATCTGCCCAGTTTTCAGTATATATGACCGCCAAGCCCGAATGTGACATCGCCTTTACCCTTGAAACTGCGTATTTCGGCGTACCTGACAACAAGGTGTCACAGGATAGGCTTGTTGAACTGGGACACTGCTTCGCAAAAGCTATTAAAGATTATATTAAGGAGCGTGCATTATGAAGCAGTTAAACTACGACACCGACCTGTGCGTTGTTGGTGGTGGATTGGCAGGACTTTGCACCGCCATTGCCGCCGCCCGTCACGGAATAAAGGTTGTGCTTATGCAGGACCGCGCTGTGCTTGGTGGCAACGCGTCGGAAGAAATCAGAATGTGGGTGTGCGGTGCTCACGGCAAGGATAACCGAGAGACAGGTATTATTGAAGAAATTCAGCTTGAGAATTTTTATCAGAACAAGGGACTTAAGTTTCCTTTGTGGGACAGTGTGCTTTATGAAAAGGCAAAGGCGGAAGAAAATCTTACTCTGTTACTTAACACCTCTTGCCTTGATGCCACCTGTGACGGTGACCGCATAGTTTCTGTAAAGGGTTGGCAGTCTAATGCAGAGACCTTTCACACTGTGACGGCAAAGTATTTTGCCGACTGTTCGGGTGACTCTATCTTGGCAGGGCTTACTCACGCCGAGTATATGTACGGCAGAGAGGCAAAAAGTGAATATAACGAGACCATTCCCCCCGATGTTGCCGACAAAAAGACTATGGGTATGAGTTGCCTCTTCCAAATTCGCGAAACCGACCATAAGGTAGAATTCACCCCACCCCAATGGGCTTATAAATACGAAAAGGCTGAAGACCTGCCCTTTAAAGACGACAAATGGAACAATAACTTTTGGTGGATAGAGGTTGGCGGCGAATGGGATTGCATTCACGACACCGACCGTTGCCGTGATGAATTGTTAAAAATCTGCTACGGCGTGTGGGACCATATGAAAAACTACGGCGACCACGGTGTTGACAACTGGGAGCTTGAGTGGATTGGATTTTTGCCCGGCAAGCGTGAAAGCCGCCGTTACAAAGGCAAAGCGGTTGTTACTCAAAATGACGTTGAGGCAGGGGGCATTTTCCCCGATACCGTTGCCTATGCAGGTTGGAGTATGGACGACCACTTCCCTGCAGGCTTTTATCACAAAGACAGTTATCCCACCATTTTTCATCCTGCACCAAGTCCGTGGGGCTTACCTTTAAGATGTATGATTTCGGCTAATATAGAAAATCTCGTCTTTGCAGGCAGAAATATAAGCGTTACCCACGCGGCATTAAGCTCGTCAAGAGTTATGGCTACCTGCTCTGTGCTGGGTCAGGCTATCGGTACTGCGGTAGCAATGGCGGTAAAGGATGCTGTGGCGGTGGAAAATATAGACGTTGAAAAACTGCAACAAACACTGCTTGCCGACGACTGCTTTATTCCCAACCTTGAGCGAAAAGTGTCACCCCTCTCACTTAATGCAAAATGCTCGGATGAAATCCTTTGCAACGGTAAAGAGCGTGGTGAAGATAACGTTTGGATTGGTGACAAGGCAGAGTACGTTATGGATAAGCCTACCGAAATCAAGGCAATCCGTCTTGTTTTTGACAGTGACCTTAACCGCAAGTATCACAATATGCCCTGTTGCTATCCTTTGGTTGAGACAAGTTACAAGTTGCCCGAAACCCTTATTAAAGAATATAAGATTTTGGCTTTTGACAATGAAGGCAACCTCCTTGACAGTCTGCATATTAAGAATAACCATCAGCGTTTTGTGGTGCATAAGGTTGATTGGAAGGCAAAGCGAATTGTCTTTGAGCCTATTGCCACCAACGGATGCAGTGAGTTCAGATTGTTTAGTTTTGAGATTATGTAATACAAACAGTGTTGCGAAGCAACATATCGAATGGCAAAGCCATATATCGAGTTTGCGTTAGCAAACAAATCGACAAAAAAACAAGTGTAAAATAGTTTTTACACTTGTTTTTTATAATATATTACTTTATTTAAGCAATTGTTTATAAAGTCTGATATAGGCGTTGGCGGAGGCACCCCAACTGTTGTCGCACTCCATAGCACGCTTAACAAGGATTTGCCATCCCTCTTTGTCGCCATAGCCCTGAACGGCGCGATATACGGTGTGCGCCATTGTGTCGGCATTATAATCACCAAAGGTGAAGCCGTTGCCATCACCTGCTCCGCTATCGGTGATGGTATCCTTAAGTCCGCCTGTTTCACGGACGATGGGGATACTGCCATAGCGCAAAGCAACCATTTGAGAAAGTCCGCAAGGCTCACTCTTGCTTGGCATAAGGAAGATATCACTGCCTGCGTAAATCTTGTGGGCTAAATCAGGGATAAAGCCTGTGCGCAAGCGGAAATTGTCGGGATAACGCTGGGCAATTTCACCCATAAAGCTTTCGTACTCGTAGTCACCGCTTCCAAGCACCACCATTTGCACGCCGAATTTCATTATAGCGTCAAGACGGGCTTTAACCAAATCAAGACCCTTGTGTGACACAAGTCGGGTAACCATTGCAACAAGGGGCACGTCGTCGGTAACGGGTAAATCAAGAAGCTCCTGCAATTTTTGCTTATTGATTTTCTTGCCTGCCATATCCTCTGCCGAGTAGGGTGCAAAGATATGCTCGTCGTCGGCAGGGTTATAAACGACGGTATCAATGCCGTTAACAATGCCCGTCAGTTTCCAACTGCGCTCGCGCAAAATAGAATCAAGACCGTGAGAATACCATGGGTCCAAAATTTCGTTGGCATATGAGGGAGAAACGGTGCTAACCTGATGAGCGCACTCGATGGCACCCTTCATAAGATTGATGCAGTCCTCATATTCAACAAGACTCTGCTCGGATTGAGGGATGCCGAAAACGTCCTCTAAAATCTCTTTACCGAATTTGCCCTGATACTGAATGTTGTGAATGGTGAAAAGAGTCTTTACATTCTTTAACTTTTCCTCACCGCCGTAGAAAAGGCGCAAATAAACGGGGATAAGTGCCGTCTGCCAATCGTTGCAGTGGATAATATCGGGGGCAAAATCTATAACCTTGATAACCTCAAGCACTGCGCGTGAGAAAAAGGCAAAACGCTCGGCATCGTCATAGTGGCCGTACAAACTGCCACGCTTGAAATAATACTGGTTGTCAAGCAGATAGTAAATTACGTTGCCTGCCTTTGCCTCGAAAATTCCGCAATACTGACGGCGCCAAGCAACAGGCACCGATATTGAAGTGATAAAGCGCATATTTTCCTTTAAACTTTGAGGAATTGTATCGTACATAGGCATAATTACCCTTGCGCCAACAAGACGCTTGCGAAGTGCCTTTGGCAATGCGCCCGACACGTCGGCAAGACCGCCCGACATAGCAAAGGGATATGCTTCACTGGTTGCAAATAATACCTTCATCTGTTAACTCCTTTTGTGTTAAGAGGGTTAAACCTCACTGCCTTTTCTGATAAACACTGTGTATGCCGGTGTACCCACAAGGGTGCGGCGGTCACAGATTTTTACGTTTTTATCGGTGCAAACGTGGTCAAGGCTTACGCCGTCGCCCACGTCGGTGGACTGCATCAAAATGCAGTTTTTGACTATACTGTCCTTACCCACCTTTACACCGCGGAAAAGGATAGAATTTTCAACGGTGCCCTCAATAATACATCCGTCTGCAACAAGAGAGTTGCTAACCTTTGAATCAAGGCCGTATTTTGCAGGCATTTCGTTGCGGATTTTGGTGTAAACGGGACGTTTTTGACCGAACAGGTCGTCACGCACCTTTTTGTCAAGCAAATCCATATTTGCTTTAACGTAGTTCTGCATTCCGTCAATTACGGCAGTGTAGCCCTCTACCTTATAGCCGTATACGTTGTGAGTTTTGCAAGCCTCAAGAAGTATATCACGCTCATAGCTTTTGCGGTTGCGTGACATAGCATCCTCAACCAACTGAATAAGCAGTTCTTTTTTCATAATTACAACGTCAAGACTGTAATCGCACACTGCATAACGCTGTGCCACTGCCGCCTCGGTGATTTTGCCGTCACCGTCAACAGTAAAGCCAAGCACGTCGTTTTCACCCTTAGGTGCCTCGCCGTTGCAATATGCAATGGTAATATCGGCACCCTTTTCAATATGAGTTGCAAGCATATCTTTCATTTTGATAGTGCTTATAACGTCGCCGTCGCAAAGAGCAACGTACTGCTCGTCTGAATGATGCAAAAAGCCTAAAATACCGTGAAGTGAGCTTACCTTATCGGTATTGGCGCCTGCACCGTTGCTTGCATAGGGAGGCATAATATACAGTCCGCCGTGTTTGCGGGCTAAATCCCATGCCTTGCCACTTCCAACGTGGTCCATAAGAGATTTATAGTTGCTGTTAGTAAGCACTGCAACACGCTCTACATCGGCTCCTACAAGATTTGAAAGAGAAAAGTCGATAAGACGGTATCTGCCGCCAAAGGGAAGTGAACTGATAGCGCGTTGCTCGGTCAATTCTTTAAGCAAGTCGTCGTGGGTGTTGCCAAAAATAATACCCATCATCATTTTGTTTTTCATACCGTCTCACCTGCCTTTACATCGGAAGAAATCATACTTTGAGGAAGAACGCTTGCGCCTTCGCCGACTGCAACGTTGTTGCCAACAACTGCAACGCCCCATTTTTGCAAATCGTTCATATTTTCGGGGCTGTTACCGATATGTGCATTTTCATCAATTACACAGTTTTCGGCAACCATTGCATATTCAACAACAGCGCCTTTTTTAATAACGGTGCCGGGCATTACGATAGAGTCGCGCACCACGGCCCCCTCTTCAACCGTAACGTTGTTAAAGAGAATAGAATAGTCAACCTTGCCGTAAATTTCGCAACCCTCTGACACAATGGAGTTTTCAACGTCTGCCGTGTCTCCCACGTAATGAGGGGGTGCACCCGTTGTGCGAGAGTAAATTCGCCAAGCAGGGTCGTCAAGCTGGAGATTAACCTTGGGGTTAAGCAGGTCAAGATTAGCCTCCCACAATGAGTCGATGGTACCAACGTCCTTCCAATAGCCTTCAAAGGGGTAGGCAAGCATTTTGCAACCGTCAGAAAGCATTGCAGGAATTATGTTTTTGCCAAAGTCGTTTTGAGAATCGGGATTTTTCTCGTCCTCGGTAAGATATTTGCGGAGTGCCTGCCAGTTAAAGACGTATATGCCCATTGACGCCTTATTGGATTTGGGATTTTTGGGCTTTTCTTCAAATTCATAGATGGTGCCGTCGTCGTGGCAATTCATAATACCGAAACGGCTTGCCTCCTCCATAGACACCTCAAGGACTGCAATGGTACAATCTGCGCCTGAATCACGATGGGCTTCAATCATTTTGGAGTAGTCCATTTTGTAGATATGGTCACCCGAAAGTATAAGCACGTAATCGGGATTATAACGCTCGATAAAGGGTATGTTTTGATAAATGGCATTGGCAGTGCCCTTGTACCAATCGGTGCCCGAAATCTGCTGATAGGGGGGCAAAATGTGAACACCGCCGTTAAGACGGTCAAGGTCCCAAGGCTGACCTGAGCCGATATAGTCATTCAGTGCCAAGGGCTGATACTGAGTGAGCACGCCCACCGTATCGATGCCTGAATTGATGCAGTTTGACAGAGGAAAGTCAATAATTCTGTACTTTCCGCCGTATGGTACTGCAGGCTTTGCAATTTTTTCGGTAAGCACGCCAAGACGACTGCCCTGCCCGCCTGCCAACAGCATTGCTACACATTCTGTTCTGAACATACTGTTCACTGTCCTTTCATTTAGGAAGTTTACTAAAAAACGATGCTTGACCAACTTTGGCTATAATATGCGTCTCCGTCATATTTAATACCCAAATTCATCCGCATATATCTATTCATTTTTAATAATAACAAACTCTGTCGCATTTTTCAAGCCGATTTTAGTATTTATTTAATATCTTACGTAAGTTTTTTGATGTGGTTTTTTGTTGCATATGCACAAAACTTTAGTTATTTTGCGCATAGGGCAAAAGTAAAATCGGTATTTATTGCTATTGACTTTTAAAAGCCATACACTTACAATAAACACAATATTAAAAGAGGTTTTTATAAGAATGATTATTGACTTTCACACCCATCCTTTCGTTGATGAAAACACCAACATATGCTCTCACAAGAATTATTGCAATATGACCGCCGATAACACCTTTAACAACCTTAAAGCATTAGGGGTTGTTAAAATCTGCGGCTCGGTAATAAAGCTACCCTTTGATAAAAATGCAGACACTTGGCAGCAGCTAAAAAACGCCAACGACATTGCCCTTGGACTTAAAGAAAAATACGGCGATTTTTACCAGGTCGGGTTTCACGTGCATCCCGATTACGTAAAAGAATCAATTGATGAAATTGAGCGTATGAGCAAGCTGGGGGTTAAAATTGTGGGCGAGCTTGTGCCCTATTTACACGGATGGAGTGACTACTCCTGCAAGGCTTTTGGTGAAATCATTGAAGCGGCAGCTCACTATAATATGCTGATAAGCTTTCATTCAATGGACAATGACCAAATGGATAAAATGGTGTCAGAGCATAAGGATGCAATATTCGTTGCCGCTCACCCCGGCGAATACGAGGATTTTATGCGCCACCTTGCCCGTATGAAAATGAGCGAAAACTATTATCTTGACCTGTCGGGATACGGCATATTCCGTCACGGTATGCTTCGCAGAGGCATTGACAAAATGGGTGTGGAAAGATTTTTATTCGGTTCTGATTACCCCACCTGCAACCCTGCTATGTATATCGGCGGCGTTGCAGAGGATTTCACCCTGACCGCCGAAGAAAAGCAGGCAGTTTTATATGACAATGCCGCAAGATTATTAAAGCTTTAATTATTTTTTCATTTTTGGCTTGGATATAAGCGAGGCAACAAATCCGAAAAACAAGGCGGCAGCAATGCCCGATGAGGCGGCAGCAATGCCGCCTTTTAATATGCCCAAGGCACCGTCTTCACCAACGGCTTTTCGCACTCCCTCTGCAAGCAGATGACCAAATCCCGTCAGTGGCACACTTGCTCCGCACCCTGCCCATTCTGCCAACGGTCCGTAAAGCCCGATTGCGCTTAATATAACACCGACCACAACGTAGCCCACTAAAATTCTGGCAGGGGTTAGCTTGGTAAGGTCAATAAGCAGTTGACCGATAAGGCAGAGGACACCGCCTACTGCAAAGGCCTTTAAATATTCCAAAATCATATCCATAAAGACATCACCTGTGGTTTATTTTGTCCTTACTCACAGACAATATGTATGATTTATAGTTGCAAATGAATTTTGAATGGTATAAAATGAAGATAATCAAATTGCAAGGAGTTGCTAATTATGTCAGATTTAACTTTGGTAATAATGGCTGCAGGTATGGGCAGTCGCTTTGGCGGTCTTAAACAGCTTGAGCCTATCGGTCCAAACGGCGAAATTATGCTTGATTTGTCTATTTTTGACGCACAGCGTAACGGCTTCAACAAGGTTGCCGTTATAATCCGAAAGGAAAACGAGGCCGATTTCCGCAAATATGTTGGCAAGCGTATTGAAGACAGAATTGACGTTGAATACGTTTTTCAGGATTGCTCTATTTTGCCCGAAGGCAGAACTAAGCCTTTCGGCACCGGTCACGCCGTTCTTTGCTGCCGCGATGTAGTAAAATCACCCTTCGTTGCCATTAACGCCGACGACTATTACGGCGCAAATGCTTTTGGTGAAATCGGCAAGCATCTTTCTACCGCAAAAGCAGGCGAATATGCTATGGTCGGCTACAGTCTTAAAAACACCACCACCCCCAACGGCACCGTTTCACGCGGTATCTGCACTGTTAATGACGGTCTTCTTGCCTCGGTTGAGGAGCATACTAAAATTTCAAGTGACTTTGTTGACACTCTTGCCGACGGAAGCAAGCTTCAGCTTAGCGGTGACGACATCGTTTCAATGAATTTGTGGGGCTTTACTCCCGATTTCTTTGATGCTTTGGGCAATCAGTTTGAAAACTTCCTTGCCACTGCCGACCTTATGAAAGATGAATTCTTCCTGCCCTTTGTTGTTGACAGTATGATTAAATCAGGCGATGCTACCGCTCGCGTTTTCCATTGTCCTGACCGTTGGCACGGCGTTACCTACCGCGAGGATTTGCCCGAGGTTAAGGCGGCAGTTAACGAATTGTTTAAAAAAGGTTTGTATAATGGTATTTAATAAATAATCAGAAGGAGCAATTTAATATGAAAAAAGACGTTAAAGGTTTAAAAAGAATTGTTGCTATCGTCTTGGTAGCCATTCTTATTATAGGCACATTGGTAAGCAGTGTTACCGTTGTTGATGCAGGTCACACAGGTGTTGTTGTTACACTGGGTAAGGTTAACGAGGGCGTGCTTCAAGAGGGTATGCACTTTAAAGTTCCCTTTGTGCAACAGGTAGTCAAGATTGACAACCGCATTGTTAAGTTGGAGGTTGATACCGAGGCTTTTTCAAAAGACTTGCAGACGGTTGCCACCACACTTGCAATTAACTACCGCGTTGATACCTCAAAATCATACAGCATTTACAAAAATATCGGTGCCAACTACGAGGCGGTCCTTGTAATCCCTGCCGTAAACGAGGTGTTGAAGGCTATCACTGCCAAATACACCGCTGAGGAAAGCGTTACCAACCGCGCTCTTATATCTGACGGCTTGATTGAAGGACTTAACGAAAAGCTTAATTCTATCGGTCTTTACGTTACCGACGTTAACATTATTAACTTTGACTTTTCCGAAGCCTTTATAACTGCTATTGAAGAAAAGCAGGTTGCTCAGCAAAAACTGCTTAAAGCCGAAACTGAAAAGCAGACTGCCATTACCAATGCAGAAGCAGAGGCAGAGACCACTCGCATTAAGGCAGAGGCAGATGCCGCCGCCAACAAGGTGCTTAGTGAGTCCTTGACCGAGCAAATTATTGAGTACAACAAGGTTGAAAAATGGAACGGCGAGTTACCTCAGGTTACAGGCGGCGCCGACCCAATAATCAGTTTAGAGAAGTAAGTATTAAAAGCCGACAGTTGAGGCACCCTCCGTTAAGGAAGGTGCCTCAGTTATATCAAACTTTAAACCTAAGTGCAATAAAGGTTATCATATATAATTCTGTTTCAAATCAATTTTTTTAAATTTTGCTATTGACAAACGCATTTGATTATGATAATATAACTTTTGCTGTGTGACGTGCTGGTGTAGCTCAGTTGGTAGAGCAGCTGATTTGTAATCAGCAGGTCGGGGGTTCGAGTCCGTCCACCAGCTCCAGCAAAATTAAATATGGGAGAGTTCCCGAGTGGCCAAAGGGGGCAGACTGTAAATCTGTTGTCTCTGACTTCGATGGTTCGAATCCATCCTCTCCCACCAAACGACACCACCCAAAGGGGTGGTGTTTTTGTTTGGTGGGAGAGGTGGGTTCGAACCACGAAAGGGAGCGCACACCGAGTGAAACGAGGTAAGAAGCGACAGAAAAACAGTCCGGTGGACTGTTTTGACTTTCGTCCAAAGGAGCAAAGCGACTGCGACTTTTAAACAATAATTGCGCCATTGCTGGGATGTGCCACCCAAATGGGTGGTGTTTTTGTTTGGTGGGAGAGGATGCTTGATGCTGAACCATTGGTTCGGCGACGCAGACGCAAAACCGCGA
>JAFQWE010000024.1 GCA_017407645.1 Clostridia bacterium
ATAACCGCCTAAAAACAGCTGTAACCGGAAGGCATTATGCCTTCCGGTTACATACCGCACCATTTACTCCGTTAAGAACAACGGGCAAACGGGTAGTGTGTTTTTTTATCGGAAGGGATTCGAACCACGAAAGGGAGCAGGCTGAAAGACTGCGACAGAGAAACGATACGGTGTATCGTTTCGACTTTCGTCCAAAGGAGCGAAGCGACTGCGAATTTTAGATTAACAGCTGCGCCATATGGGGTGCAGTGCGAAATTAAATACCCTGTTGGGTAGTGTGTTTTTTTATCGGAAGGGATTCGAACCACGAAAGGGAGCGCGTGCCGAGCAAAGCGAGGCAACGCGCGACAGAGCAATAGTCCGGTGGACTGTTGCGACTTTCGTCCAAAGGAGCGAAGCGACTGCGAGTTTTAGATTAACACCTGCGCCATATTGGGCGTGCTTTCTTATTTAACGGGATGTCGGCAAGCGCCATCCCCTACAAACAGGTGCAAGCGTGACCAAAGCCTTCTCCGGTGGGAGAAGGTGGCACGGCAAAACCGTGACGGATGAGGCGTAAAGTTGCTCACTTCGTTCGCACGATATATTGCCTGTGGCAACGCGATATATTTGCGGTACAAATGCGATATATCTGCCGATGCGATATATTGCTTCGCAATGAGGCGTAGTTGGAACAAGACTTGTAGGGGTCGGCAATTTTTGACGACCCGCATTAACGGGATGTCGAGGGGCACTTGTCCCTACTTGTTTTTCGGACAGTGTGTATCTAAACAACTTTTGCAATCTCTGTCAGTGTTAGGTAAGCAACACATAAAATAATCACATTCATCACAACAACATTCAATAATATTGCCCTGTTCATCTATATGCTCACCGTTACCTTTGCAATCGATACCGTTATTACCGGGCAACAATTCTATACCCGTAACATCAACAATCATATACACGCCTCCTTTATAGACTAATCCATTATATAATGTATTAGTCTATATGTAAAGAGCAAAAATAAGATATTATCTCATTAAAATATGAGTTATGGAGAAATATCTTATGTTAAAGTTAAGAGCAATTGAATTATTAGAAAAACAAGGCAAAACAAAATACTGGCTTTATAAGCAGTTAGGTATGAGTTATCAAAATTTCAGCAAAATGATTAACAACCAAACCAAGTCTATAAGATATGAAAACATCGAAACTATGTGTCTGCTTTTTGACTGCACTCCCAACGAACTGTTTGAATTTACAAAAGAATAATTTCACGCCGCATTTTTTTGCGGCGTTTTCATTTTTCGTCAATTTTTACAATGCAAAACCCTGTCAAATATATCTCAATGTGAAAATTCAAAAAAATTTTTTCCATATATATATTTATCTTGAAAATCAGTGCAAAATAATGTAGAATATAGGTGTTAATTTATCAAAAGGACGGCGGCCTTTACTTTTACATTATTTTAACCGCCGAATATGGAAGGAAAGTGTTTATTATGTCAAAAGAACGCAGAGTCGGCACAATCTCAAGGGGTATTCGTTGCCCCATCATTCGTCAGGGTGACAATCTTGCAGAGATTGTTGCAAACAGTGTTATTGAAGCCGCCGAAATCGAAGGCTTCGAGCTTCGCGACCGCGATGTTATCTCTATGACCGAGTCTATAGTTGCTCGTGCACAGGGCAACTATGCCAGCGTTGATGCAGTTGCAGAGGATGTTAAGGCAAAGCTTGGCGGTGGCACCGTTGGTGTTATCTTCCCCATTCTTTCACGCAACCGCTTCGCAATATGCCTTAGAGGTATCGCAAAGGGTGCCAAAAAGGTTGTTATTATGCTCAGTTATCCCTCTGACGAGGTTGGTAACGAGCTTATAACTCTTGATATGGTTGAGCAGGCTGGTGTTAATCCCTTCTCAGACGTGCTTAACGTTGAGCAGTACCGCAAGCACTTCGGTTATTACAAGCACATCTTTACCGGTATGGACTACGTTGATTACTATACCGAGCTTGTTCGCGGCTGCGGTGCAGAGGTAGAAATTATTTTTGCCAACTATCCCCGTGCAATCCTCGACTATACCGATTGTGTTATCGCTTGCGATATCCACACCCGTCACCGCACCAAGCGCGTGCTTAAAGAGGCAGGCGCAAAGGTTGTTTTAGGCCTTGACGATATTCTTAACGCTCCCGTTAACGGCAGCGGCTACAACTCAAAGTACGGCTTGCTTGGCTCCAACAAGTCTACCGAAGACGTTATCAAGCTTTTCCCCAACGAGTGTCAGGATTTGGTGCTTGACGTTCAAAAGCGCATTCTCGATGCCACAGGCAAGCATGTTGAGGTTATGGTATACGGCGACGGCGCATTCAAGGATCCCGTAGGTAAAATTTGGGAGCTTGCCGATCCCGTTGTTTCACCTGCCTTCACCGATGGACTTAAGGGCACTCCCAACGAGCTTAAGCTTAAGTATCTTGCTGACAACGACTACAAAGATTTGACCGGTGAAGAGCTTAAAGAGGCCATTTCAAAGAAGATTCGTGAAAAAGACGGCGACCTTTTCGGCACTATGGCATCACAGGGTACCACTCCCCGTCAGTTGACCGACCTTATCGGCTCACTGTGTGACCTTACAAGCGGCTCAGGTGACAAGGGTACCCCCGTTGTTTTGGTACAGGGCTACTTTGACAACTACACCAACTAATAGGAGGGCAAAAATATGCAGTCTAATGTCAGACCCGAGTCTATGGCTCGTATTACTACAAAAGAATTGGCAGACGCCTTTATCGCCGAGCAGGTTGCAGAAGTTCGCGCACAGGTTGGCGACAAAAAGGTACTGCTTGCCCTTTCAGGCGGTGTTGACAGTTCGGTTGTTGCCGCTCTGCTTATAAAGGCTATCGGCAAGCAGCTTATCTGCGTGCACGTTAATCACGGACTTATGCGCAAGGGCGAAAGCGAGCAGGTTATTGAGGTGTTCGGCAAGGCTCTTGATGCTAACCTTGTTTATATTGATGCAACCGACCGTTTCCTCAATCTTCTTGAGGGTGAGGCAGAGCCTGAGAAAAAGCGTAAAATTATCGGCGGCGAGTTTATAAAAGTCTTTGAAGAAGAGGCAATAAAGCTTACCGACGTTGATTTCTTGGCACAGGGCACCATTTATCCCGACATTCTTGAGAGTGACGGCGTTAAGGCTCACCATAATGTTGGCGGTCTTCCCGAAGATATGAAGATGGAGCTTGTTGAGCCCGTTAAACTGCTTTATAAAGACGAGGTGCGCGTTGTTGGTGAGGCTCTCGGTCTTCCTCACGCTATGGTTTACCGTCAGCCATTCCCCGGCCCCGGCTTGGGCGTAAGATGCCTTGGCGCTATCACCCGTGACCGTCTCCACGCTTTGCGTGAGGCAGACGCCATCCTTCGCGAAGAGTTTGACAACTGCGGTCTTGCCGAAAAGGTTTGGCAGTATTTCATCG
>JAFQWE010000025.1 GCA_017407645.1 Clostridia bacterium
ATGCTCAAAACAACGGTTATCACTTGTTTTAATGTGAAGTTTTTGCCGTGCAAAAGTGAAGTTGCTCATTTTATTCTCAGTGAAGTTTGGTCTGCAAGACCAAGTGAAGTTAAGTTTGCCCATCTTCGCCCAAGGCGAAACTTCACTGTCCATAGGATAACTTCACTATCAAAGATAACTTCTCTTACCCGTAAGGGTAAACTTAGTTGAGGCACCTTCCTTACGGAAGGCGCCTCACCGAGCCTTATTTTTTTATCTCTATCTTACACAAAAACATTGTGTCCTTATCTCTTAAACCTTTGGCAAAGATTGTGTTGCCCTCTCGCTTGCAGTACAGGTCAATATTATCCCCTTGCTGAATTTCTTTGTGATAGTCAATCTGAAAATCATAAATTTCCTCATCACTGCCAAGCTCAATGCAGTTCATAACGTAAACTGCATACTTTGTGTTGTTAACGTGACCGTTGCAGTCAATATCACTGTAAGTGGGCGTAACGGTGCAAGCTTTTTTCTCACAATCAAAGTCGTGTAAACGGGGAAGTCTGCCCTCATACGTTTTGTCGGTCAGGTATTCAACGCTTTCGGGATAGATGCCCTTTGCCGCCACCAATTTGCGCTCATTACAGTCAACTGCCGCCCATTCAGACGAACCCCTTATAAGTGCTTCGCCTTGCTCATCAGTAACAGAATACTCACGCTGAAATATAACTCGGTTTGGCTCAAGCGGCCAGGTGGAAACCTTGGCATAAGAATTTTTTTGGGGCATTTTTATCACTGAAAAGCGCACCCTTGTAACCATCCACAGCAGATTTTTTTCAAGCATTTGTGCAAAACTGCAACCAAGCAAGGTGGCGTGGCCCCCTGCAACCTCTTGAAACAGGTCAAGAACGGCGGCAGGATGAATACGGCTGTTCATATCAAAGTCAGATGTGCGCAGGTAATAATCAACATTAAATCTGTTCATTGTTTACTCCTTTACTTGCGTTGCCACAGGCAACGTACGGATAACTTATTGTATCATAAACACAAAGTGTTTTGATATAATTGTCCATGTTTTACGGTTGCCACGAATAGTGGCGAGTAAAACGGACATAGAATTTGTATAATATCAGCTTTTGCTGATATTATATCATAAAAGATAAAAATTACAACAAAAATGAATTTTAACATATAACCTGCAGTAAAAAGCATCTTCTTGACAAATTTTTAGGCTTATGGCATACTAATTATGACAACATTTTGACAACATTTAGGGGGATGACTGTGAAGCTTGAACGAAGAAGTCAAATCACCGATTTAATAAAACAACAGCGTACGGTAAAAAACGAAGAGCTTATGTCACGCTTCGGCATATCTATCGAGACAGTTCGTCGCGACTTGGATTATCTTGAGCAGCAGGGAGTTTTGCGTAAGGTTTACGGCGGCGCGGTAGTCAATCTTTCCCTTAATTCCGAGCCCGAATATGCCAGTCGCTCACAGATTCATTTTCAACAAAAGGACGCTATCGCGAAAGAGGCGGCAAGGCTGATAAAAGCAGGGGATACCGTCTATCTTGGCGTAGGCACAACGGTGCAGGCAATGGTGCAGTATATGCACAATATCGGCCCAATAACCGTCTTTACCAATGCAATGCGTACCGCAGTGGAATTAAGCGAAATTCCCGATTGCACGGTGGTCCTTCCGGGCGGCACACTTCGTCCAAAAGAGTTGACCTTGTCAGGCTTCCCCTCTGAAGAAAATCTGACCCACTTTAATTTTGATAAAGCTTTTATCGGAATCGGCGGCATAACTGAAGAGGGTATTACCGATTTCCACATTGGCGAGGCACAGCTTCACCGTCAGGCAATACTTAATGCGCGTCAGTCAATTGCGTTGGCTGATTCAAGCAAAATCGGTGTGCGGGCAATGAATAACGTTTGCAAAACAGATCAAATCAGTGTGGTTATTACCGATAACGATGCCCATAAGCCCTCTGTAAAAGCCATTCAAAAGGCGGGCGCTCAAGTAATAATAGCAAAGTAAAAAATCACCCATCTTTAGATGGGTGTTAATTTTTTTATTACTAAATTTTGAAAAACTCTTGCAAATATTTTGACAATATGTTATACTGTGGCGGTAATAAAGCAATTTGCTAAAGAAAGGTGTATCATTATGCTGAAAACAGATGTAGTTGTGATTGGTGCAGGTGCTGTCGGTTGTGCCGTAGCCCGCGAACTTTCCAAGTACGAAGTAGACGTTATCGTGGTGGAAAAGAACGAGGATGTGGGCGGTGACGCCTCCAAGTCCAACAGTGCCATCATCCACACAGGTTACGATGCTGCTCCCGACACGTTAGAGTCACAGTTGGTAGTAGCCGCTAATCCTATGTATGATGAATTGTGCGCCGATTTGGACATTCCTTTTAAGCGCATCGGCGCTATTTTGCCTGCCATAACCGACGAGCAGTTTGAACAACTGCCTGCTATTAAAGAAAAGGCATTTCGCAACCGCGTTTATGACGTTGAGTATAAAAGCGGTGCAGAACTTTTAGAGATGGAGCCTGAGCTTAACCCTGCAGTCAAGGGCGGCTTGTGGATTCCCCGTGAAAGTATCATTGACCCCTTCATTTTGGTTCAGGCTTATGCAGAAAACGCTTATGCCAACGGCGTGCGCTTTTTGCTTAACTCTAAGGTAGAGGGCATTACTACCGAAAACGGCAAGATTAAAACTGTAAAAACCTCAACTGAAGAGATAGAGACTACATACGTTATTAACTGTGCAGGTCTTTACTGTGACGAGGTTGCCGAAATGGTTGGCAAAGCAGAGTACAAGGTTGTTGCCCGTAAGGGTCAGTTCTTCATTTTGGATAAAAATACCTCTTGTCAGGTTGAGCACATTGTTCTTCCCATTCCCACCAAGATTACCAAGGGCAAGCTGATGTGCCCCACTATCCACGGCAATATGCTTGTTGGCCCCACCGCCGAGGATCAGGATTCCAAGCTTGACAAATCCACCTCTGCAGAGGGTCTTGCAAGCATTACAACTGACGTTCGTAATCTTATTCCCAACGTTAACGTTCGCGATACTATCACTCAGTATTCAGGACTTCGCCCCAACCGCAATCCCGAGGGACTTAATTTCGATATCTGGGACGATTTAGAGGGCTACGTTAACCTGTCGGGCGTTCGTTCAACAGGTCTTACACTGTCACTTTCAATGGGAACCTTCGTCGTACAACAGTTGCTTGCACGTGGCGCAGACTGGAAACGCAAGGAAAACTTTATCAAAAAGCGTAAAGGTATTGTAAAATTCAGCGAGTGTACTCGCGAAGAGCAAGACGAGCTTGTTAAGCAGAATCCCTTGTACGGCAACGTTATTTGCCGTTGCGAAACCATTACCGAGGCAGAAATTCTTGATGCTATTCATCGTCCTCTGGGTGCCAGAAGTGTTGATGCCGTCAAGCGTCGCGTTCGCGCAGGTATGGGACGTTGTCAGGGTGGCTTCTGCGGTCCAAAGGTTATTGAAATTCTTGCACGCGAGCTTGGTTGCTCACCTGCTGATATAAACAAGAATAACGACGGTTCTAATATGGTAACCGGCTTTACACGATAAGGGGTGTAACATATGTATAACGTAAATTGTGACGTAGCAATTATTGGCGGCGGCCCTGCAGGATTGGCAGCAGCCATCGCCGCTAAAAAAGAGGGCGCCGAAAAGGTGCTTGTGTTAGAGCGCGATAATGCCCCCGGCGGCATTTTGCAGCAGTGTATCCATCCGGGATTCGGTCTTACCCGTTTTAAAGCAGAACTTACCGGCCCCGAATATTACGGCCGTTTTGTTGACGAGGCCAAAGAGGTTGGCGTTGAGTATATGCTTGACACAATGGTGCTTGAGGTATGCAACGAAACCAACGAGGTTGTTTGCACAAGCAGCCGTTACGGTCTTACCTGTGTAAAGGCAAAAAGCATTGTTCTTGCAATGGGTTGCCGCGAGCGTACTCGCGCAGGTATTATGGTGCCGGGTACCCGTCCTGCAGGCGTATATACCGCAGGCGCCGCACAGCGTCTTGTTAACCGCCAAAATATTATGGTTGGTAAAAAGGTGGTTATTCTTGGCTCAGGCGATATCGGTATGATTATGGCTCGCCGTATGACCTTAGAGGGTGCACAGGTGGTTATGGTTGTTGAACTGATGGATTATCTTGCAGGCCTTACCCGTAACCGCGTTCAGTGTCTTGACGATTTCGGTATTCCTCTTAAGCTTGCTCACACCATCACTCGCATTGAGGGTAATGAGCGTGTGACAGGCGTATGGGTTGCTCCCGTTGACGATAAAAAGCAGCCTATTGCCGATAAAGCAGAGTTTGTTGAATGTGATACCGTGCTTTTCTCTGTTGGTTTGCTTCCCGAAAACGAGCTTACCCGCAAAGCAGGTATTGCTATCGACCCCGTTACCAACGGTCCTGCAGTTAATCAGTATATGCAGACCTCTGCACCATCTGTTTTTGCTTGCGGCAACGTTGTTCACGTTAACGACCTTGTTGATAACGTTAGTGAAGAGAGCGAGCGTGCAGGTAAGTATGCCGCACGCTATGCAATGGGCAAGCTTGACGGTGAAAAGAAGATTGTAAAATGTGTAACAGGCCGTAACGTTCGCTATCTATGCCCGCAAACTATTGAAGCTAATGAGGTTGACGGTAAAGTTACCCTCTATTTCAGAGTGCTTCAGCCCGAAGAAAACGTTCGTCTTGTAGCCCGTTGCGGCGATACCCAGCTTGCAAAGTGCAAGGAATTCCGCGTTAATCCGGGTGAAATGTGTCATTTGACGGTAGCCACCAAGGATATTGACGGCGACGTCACCGTAGACGTAGTTAAGGAGGACTGATACTATGAAGAAGGAAATTATTTGTACAGTTTGCCCCCGTGGCTGTCATATTATGGTTGAGGGAGCAGGGGATACTGTTTCATCAGTTGAGGGATACGCTTGCAAGCGTGGTTTGGAATATGCCAGTGCAGAATTTGCTCACCCCGTTCGTATTCTTACCACTACAGTAAAGGTTACAGGTGCACAGGAAAGCTTGCTCCCCGTTCGTTCGAATAATCCAATTCCCAAAGAGAAGCTCTTTGAATGTATGGACGTTATCCGTGCAATTGAAGTTAAAGCACCCGTTAATTGCTATGACGTTATCGTTGCCGATATTTGCGGTACAGGTGTAAATATTGTTTCCACCAAAACGGTGGAGGCTGAATAAAGATATTTTATCGGCTATTTAGGGCAGAAGCCTTAAGCAGATAACTTTTTGATAGGTAAAATAGGGTGGTTCTTATGAAAAAGCGTATTTTAGTACTTGAATTTCATCAGGAAACCAATACTTTTAACCCCGTTGTCACTCAACTGCAAGATTTTAACTCAGGGCTTGCACCTGAGAGTGAAGAAGCTTTTGAATCCCATATGAGCATACGCAGTGCCCTCAGAGGAGCTGCGGATGCTCTCCGTCAGATTGATGCAGAGCTTATTCCTACTGTGTTTTTGTTTGGAACGTCGGGCGGCAGAGTTGCTGATGAGGTTTTGCGGTACTTGTTGCAACGGATGACCGAATATGCTGAAAACAATCAGTTTGACGGCATATATGCTTCGTTGCACGGTGCCACCTGTTCTGAAACTGAAGATGACGCTTGCGGTGTGCTTCTTGCTCAACTGCGCAAGCTGGCAGGGGATAAGCCCATTGCCGCATCCTTTGATTTGCATGCCAACGTTACAGAAAAAATGCTAAAAAATGCAGACGTTGTTTGCGGTTATCAAACCTATCCCCACCGAGACCATTACGAAACGGGTTATCGTGCAGGTAGTTTGCTTGCAAAATTGCTAAGTGGTGAAAAACTGCATTTGGCAACGGCAAGCATACCAATGCTTATTCCACCTGCAGGCTATGACTCTGATAACGGCCCTTTCAGTGAGTTGCTTAATTTGGGCAAAAACTTGGTTGAACAGGGCAAATTGATGGATTTTACAGTATTTCCCGTTCAGCCTTGGTTGGATATATCCGAGTTGGCAAGCCGTGTAATAACTATTGCAAGGAATTCTGACTGTGCAATAGAATCGGCTGACCTTCTTGCTAAAGGTCTTGCTGATATAAGGGATGCTGTTCAACCCGATTTGCTGACGGTGGATGAAATAATTGATATTGCCGAAGCCAACGACACAGGCAAGCCGGTGATTTTATCGGAGTTTGCCGATTCTCCCAACGGGGGTTGTGCCGGTGACAGTCCTGCAGTCGCGTTAAGACTTAAGGAACGGGGCAGCTCACTTCGTGCCGCATTGTTTGTGCGTGACCCCGAAGCCGTTGAATATGCTTTTCGTTTAGGTGTGGGTGGCACAGGATTCTTTAGTGTTGGCGCGAAAATCACACCAAATACGCCCGGTCCGTTGCTTGCAGAAGGCAAGGTATGTTCTTTGCATGACGGTCAATTTATATATGAAGGGCCTGCAAGCAGAGGCGGTCAGGGTAATATCGGTCGTTCAGCAGTGGTGCGTTTTGGAAAAATCGATATTTTGTTGTGCAGCCTTACTTCTAATTCAGGCGACCCACAGAATTTTAGACATTTTGGTATTGAGCCGTCCTTATACGATTTAATAGTGGTTAAGGCCAACACCTCATTCCGCTTACCATACGGCAAAATCAGTCCGCTGATTTACTCAGCCGATACCTTTGGCGCAGGCGCCGCTAATCTTAAAAAGTTGTATTGGAGCAAGCTGCCCGATGGATTATATCCATTTGTTGACGATATTGTTCCAACCGAATCTAAAATTTATTAAACACAAGGAAGTGCTTTTATGAGTCGTATGATAGGAACTGTTTCCCGTGGTCTTCGCGCTCCCATTATTAACGGCAAGGACGATTTGCCAAAAATCGTTGTTGACTGTGTAATGCAGGCGGTAGAAAACGGAGATTTTGAGGTGCGCAATCGCGATATTCTTGCTATTACAGAGTCTATCGTTGCCCGTACTCAAAACAATTTTGTAACAGTTGACGATATTGCTACCGATGTTCGCAATAAATTTGGCGGCGGTACAATCGGTGTAATTTTTCCCATTCTCAGCCGCAACCGTTTTTCTGTTTGCCTTAAAGGTATTGCTAAAGGTTGCGAAAAGATTGTGCTTATGCTTAGTTACCCCGGTGACGAGGTGGGTAACAATCTTGTAAGCCCCGACACTTTGGATGCATCGGGCGTTAATCCCTATAGCGACGTGCTTGATATTAAGCAGTACCGTGAGGCATTCGGTTACGAAAAGCACCCCTTTACCGGAATGGATTACGTTGCTTTTTATGAAGAACTGATTCGCGGTTGCGGTACCGATGTTGAATTTGTATTTGCAAACGACCCACGCGCAATTTTAAAGTATACCAAAAAGGTGCTTAACTGCGATATTCACACCCGCCAGCGCACTCGCAAGATTTTGCGCAATGCAGGTGCCGAGATAGTTTTCGGTATGGATGAGATAATGAGCGAGCCTATCGGTGACAGCGGATATAATTCTCGTTACGGACTGCTTGGCTCTAACAAATCTACCGAAGAAAAGGTTAAACTTTTCCCCCGTGACTGTCAGGATATGGTGGAAGATATTCAACAACGTTTGCTTGACAAAACAGGCAAATTGGTTGAAGTTATGGTATACGGTGACGGCGCATTTAAAGACCCCGTAGGTAAAATTTGGGAGCTTGCAGACCCCGTTGTTTCACCGGCTTATACCATCGGTTTGGAGGGCACGCCCAACGAACTTAAACTTAAATACTTGGCAGATAACGACTTTGTAGGCCTATCGGGTGAGGCTCTTAAAGAGGCTATAAAGACCCGAATTTTGCAAAAGGATAATTCCCGACCCGTTGACGCTATGGTGTCGCAGGGTACCACACCCCGCCGATTGACCGATTTGATTGGCTCTCTGTGTGACTTGACCTCAGGCTCAGGTGATAAGGGTACACCCTTTGTGTATATTCAAGGCTATTTTGATAACTATACTGCAGAATAATACCAATAAAAAACGCTCAGGAGTTTTCACTCCTGAGCGTTTTAACTTGTTTAATTAAACACCTGAATAGGCAGAGAAGCCGCCGTCAACGGGAAGCACAACACCGGTAATAAATCCGGCAGCCTTTTCATTGACCAAGAAGAGCAAACTACCCTCCAACTCTTCGGTTTTACCGAAACGTCCCATAGGAGTTGCGGCAAGGATTTTGCCTGTACGAGCGGTAGGAGTACCGTCCTCATTCCAGAGCAGCTTTGCATTCTGCTGGGTTGAGAAGAAACCGGGAGCAATAGCGTTTACTCTGATGCCCACCTTTGAGAAGTGAACGGCAAGCCACTGTGTAAAGTTAGAAATAGCAGCCTTTGCACCTGAATAAGCAGGAATTTTGGTAAGGGGAGTGAATGCATTCATAGAAGAAATGTTAATTATGCTGCAACCCTCTCTGCCAACCATCTGTGAGGCAAAAGCTTGAGTGGGAATAAGGGTGCCAAGGAAGTTAAGGTTGAATACGAAGCCTACGCCGTCAGCATCCAAATCAAAGAAGCTCTTGGTATCGGCATCAATATCGCCAAGCTCAAAATATTCCTTGTCGGTGGTAGCACGGGGATTGTTACCGCCTGCGCCGTTTATAAGCAAATCGCAAGGGCCAAAGTCAGCCTCAACCTGCTTTGCAACCTCGGTGCAAATGCTCTTGTCAAGAACGTTGCAAGCATAAGCCTTTGCAATTCCGCCCTCTGCCACGATTTCGTCGGCATAAGCCTTTGCGGCGGCTTCGTTAAGGTCGAGAAGCGCAACCTTTGCGCCTGCACGGGCAAGCACCTTTGCAAAATATGAGCAAAGCACGCCGCCTGCACCTGTAACAACGGCGACCTTGCCGGTAAGATTGGTATTTAAACAGTTGGTGTTCATGTTAAATCTCCTTTAATTCTTTGCTTTTTCGCAGGCTTCAAACAAGCCGTTGATGTAGGTAGCACCAAGAGCGCGGTCAAAGAGACCGTATCCGGGCTTGCCTGTTTCGCCCCAAATCATTCTGCCGTGGTCAGGACGAACGTAGCCATCGAAATTCTCGTCAACCAAAGCCTTAACGATTTCGTAAATATCAAGTGAACCGCAGTCAGAAAGGTGAGCACGCTCCTCAAAAGAGCCGTCCTCCATAATCTTAACGTTGCGGATGTGCATAAATGCAATTCTGTCCATAGCGGCATACTTTTTAACCATAGCCACAACGTCGTTGCTTGCGGCACAACCAAGACTGCCTGTGCAAAGGCAAAGGCTGTTTGCAGGGCTATCATAAAGCTTCAGGAAGCGGTCAAGATTAGCCTCGCAGGTGATAATTCTGGGCAGATTGAAAATGGGGTATGGCGGGTCATCGGGATGAATAGCCATTCTTACGCCGCATTCCTCTGCAACGGGGATAACCTTTTTGAGAAAACGCTCAAGGTTAGCCCAAAGACCATCCTCACCCAACTCGCCGTAAGCGGTAATGAGCTCGCGAACCTCGTCTTGAGTATAGCTTGAATCCCAACCGGGCAGATGAATATCATCTTTGAGGGGGTCAAGACCTCTCATCTGGTCCCAATACATAACCAGACTTGTAGAGCCGTCAGCCGCCTTTTTATCAAGCTGAGTACGGGTCCAGTCAAATACAGGCATAAAGTTATAGGTTACACACTTAACACCGTATTCGGCGCAACGGCGAATATTTTCGCAATAGGTTTCAAGTAAATCCTCAACGTTGCCTCTGCCAAGCTTAATGTTTTCGTGAACGGGAATTGACTCAACTACGTCGAAAACAAGATTGTGAGCGTCGCATTGCTCCTTCATTTTTGCAAGGCTTTCACGGGGCCAAACCTCACCGGGCTTTACGTCGTAAACGGCAGATACGATAGAATGCATATTAGGAATCTGCGAAATATACTCCAAAGAAATGGGGTCGTCCTCACCGTACCAACGGAATGACATTTTCATACTCATTTGTTTTCCTCCAAACCGAAATATTTAAGTGCATTTTTGCAACAGATACCCTCAACAATTTCTTTAAGCTGAGCTTCATCGCAAGGATATTCGCCACCCTCAACCCATTCACCGATAAGCTGACAGAGTATGCGGCGGAAATATTCGTGACGGGTGTAACTTAAGAAACTGCGAGAGTCGGTAAGCATACCAACAAAGTTGCCAAGAATACTGAGGCTTGCAAGACTCTTTAACTGGTCACGCATGCCGTTCAAGGTGTCATAGAACCACCAAGCACTGCCGTGCTGAATTTTGCCGTTAATATCGTCGCCCTGGAAAGAACCTATAAGGGTGTCGATGAAAGCGTTGTCACTGCCGTCAAGACTGTAAATGATAGTGCGAGGCAGAGCGTTGTCGGCATAAAGCGTATCCATAACCTTGGCAAGCTTGATTGAATCGTTATTAGGACCGATACAGTCGAAACCGCTGTCGGGACCAAGCTTGTTAAACATAGTAGAGTTGGGGTTGCGCATACAGTTATAATGAAGCTGCATAACCCAACCCAAGCGGTTGTATTCCTTAGCGCAGAAAAGAAGCAAGCAAGTCTTTAACTTTTCGGCGTCGTCAGCTGAAACAGGCTTGCCCTTTAAACCTGCCTTAATGATTTTGTCAATTTCCTTTTCGTCTGCCTTGGCAAAAATCATACGGTCAAGGCCGTGGTCACTTGCGCGGCAACCCATTTCGTTAAAGAACTCAATTCTTGATTTAAGAGCGGCTTTCAAAGACTCAATGCCGTCAATTTTAATACCTGCAACATCTGACAATGTGGCAATATATTCTTTCCAGCCTGCTTTATCAATGTTAAGTGCCTTGTCAGGTCTGAAAGAGGGAGCAACGGTGGCAGAAAGCTTGCCTTCCTCTTTAATAAGGCGGTGCCACTCAAGACTGTCAACGGGGTCATCGGTGGTACCGATAAAAGCAACCTTGCTCTGCTTTATAAGACCACGCACCGACATATCAGCCTCTTTGAATTTTTCGCAGGTAAGATTCCATACCTCTTCGGCGGTTTCACCGTTAAGTATGCCTTCGTAACCGAAATAACGCTGAAGCTCAAGATGGCACCAGTGATACATAGGGTTGCCGATTGCACGGGGCAGAGCCTCTGCAAACTTCTGAAACTTTTCGCGGTCGGTTGCATCACCTGTAATGTATTTCTCCTCCACACCGTTAGAGCGCATCAAACGCCATTTGTAGTGGTCGCCTTTAAGCCAGGCTTGAGTGATGTTTTCAAAACGCACGTCCTCATAAATCTCTTTGGGGCTTACGTGACAGTGATAGTCAACAATGGGCATACCCTCTGCAAATTCGTGAAAAAGCTTGCTTGCGGTGGGTGTATTAAGCAAAAATTCTTTGTCCATAAAAGGTTTCATTTTTTGTGCCTCCAATGTACATATAAAATATATACATCAATTTTACCATTGTTTTTATGCAATGAAAATTGCAAATAATGATAATTTTATTGTTAATATTGCTTTGTGTGGGCGTCCTGTTTAAATTCTTTTGGAGTTTTGCCAATATACTTCTTAAAAACCTTTGAAAAGTAGTGAACGTCTAAAAAACCGCAGTGCTGTGCAACTGTTTGAACCTGCAAGGTTGTATTTTGCAAAAGCTCGGCTGCGTGTTGCATACGCTTTTGGTTTACATAATCTGTAACAGTCTGCCCCGTTTCTTTTTTAAACACGGCAGAAAGGTAGCCTGCGCTTAAATTTTGTGCATCGGCAAGACTGCTAAGACTAAGGTCGGCGGTTAAATCGGCATTTATGCTTGTAATTGCCTTTTGCACAGGCGGAGAGTATTGTTTGATAGAGTGCTTTCTTACCAATTTGCAGTAAGAAACAAACATTTCTTTCATAAGTTCTTGCACGCCTTTAAGGTTAGTTGCCAATTCGATTTTTCGTGCAAATGAAGAAGAAATACTATCAAGGTGAATGGGATGAACACCGCCTTTTTCGGCGGCTTTTCTTAAAAGAGTGTTGCAAATAATACTGTAATTCTTAAAATTACGCAGCTGGTCGGAAATTCTTTGGTCAAACTTAAGGTTGCTGTAATTGGAAAATAGCATCTCTGTTTTGTGAACCTGACCGTGAGTGACTGCGTCCATAAGCTCGTTTTCAAAGGCATAGCGAGCCTCCATAACCTTCATATCAAGCCCTTGCGTTAACTGATTACCTTTTTGTTGCATCAACGGCTCAATATTGGAAACAACCTCCGAATTGTCGACAAGAGTATAGTTGTTTTTACCCCAAATAGACTCTGCCAAAGTGTCAATTAAAATAATCACGTGGTTGAATTCGGGCAAAGAGGGTATGCTTGAATAATACAGTTCAAGCTGACTTATAACCCAAGGGGAATAGTTGTTTTTTTCACCTGCTTCAAGCAAGGCTTTTTTTGTGATTTCCGAAGTAGTAATAGGTCCGATAACCAAAAATAAATCGGGCTTTACGTCGGGAAGCAACAGATAAATATACTTGCAAAAATACGAATCGGTGTATCGGTTAATGGTGTTAGGCTTTGCCTCAAAAAATAACTTTTTAAAAGAATCGTATCCGTTTTCCACGCCTAAAAGGTAGCTGCGCAACCCCAAATCTATACTGTCGTCAATGGCGACGGCTGGGTCGACGATAGAAGATTGTATGTTCATTTTTTTAAGAGAATCCCGTAAAAATTTCAGTTGAATTTCGTAATTCACAAATACACCTCCATAACAACCTATAATTTGGTAAAAACCTACAAAAATTGAAATTATTTGTTCAACATTATAACAGTTGCATAAAAAATAATCAACAGTAAATTGTGTAATTATATTAAAATAATACAAAAACACAATAAAAATTTACTAACGCTTTATTTTCTTTTTCGTTATAATGTGTATGAAGACTTCTGGTAAAAGGAAAAAAACAAATAAGAGAGGACTGTTCTTATGGAAAAGAAAACGCGTAAGTTTGGCATGCGCGACTGTCTCGCATATGCCGCCGGTGACCTTGGTTGCAATATGAGCTTTGCACTCAAGAGCACAATGTCTATTTTCTGGACACAATTTATGGGTATGGACATCTGGTATGCATTATTGCTTATCATTGTTCAGGTATGGGATGCTATTAACGATCCGTTGATTGGCTCAATTATTGATGCTGACAAACGTACATATAAACGCAACAAGTTCTTGGCTTACATTTGGGCAGGTTCAATCGGACTTATTGTTGGCGGTGCCTGTTGCTTCCTACCTTTCCCCAACGCACCCGTTTGGGCAAAGTTCATAATTTTCATTGCAGGTTACGTTGTTTGGGATGCTTTTTATACTGTTGCTAACGTTCCTTACGGCTCTTTGCTTTCACTCATTTCAAATGATGTAAAGGATCGTGCATCACTTTCAGCATGGCGTTCAGTTGGCTCTATATTCGGAAATATGCTTCCTATGGTTATTTTGCCCTTCCTTATTTATGATAAAGATAATAACCTTATGGGCGAGCGTGTTTTCATTGCTGCTCTTATAATGGGTGTTCTTGGATTTATCTGCTTCCAGTTTATGATTCGCAATACCGAAATTCGTGTAAATACAGACGTTACACTTAATGAAGAAACACCCAAGTTCAATATTATTAAAGCATTTTGTAACTTTATGAAAAACCGACCTGCAGTTGGCGCTACAGTTGCTGCAATGGGTATGTTTATTGGTATGCAGGGCGCTGCAACAGCAGTTACAGTTATATTCCAGTCTTACTTTAAGAACGTTCAGATTTCAGGTATTGTTCAACTTTTTGCTATGATTCCTATCGTGTGTTTCACACCTCTTGCGCGTGTATGTGTTGCTAAATTTGGCAAAAAAGAACTTGCTACCTTTGGCTCAATTGTATCAATTATCGCCGCATGTGGACTGTTTGTTGTAACACCTGACAATACCGGTTTAGATTTGATTATTTATATTGTATGCCAGCTTATATTCTCTCTCGGACTTGGCATTTACTCCACTGTTTCTTGGGCAATGATGGGTGATGCTATTGACTATAATGAGTGGAAAACAGGCGCTCGCGAAGAGGGTACTGTATATTCACTCCACTCCTTCTTCCGTAAGTTAGCACAGGGTATAGGACCTTCACTTGTTCTTGTTATAATGATTGCATTTGGTTATGTAGGTGCTAACGAGGGCAATCAGGTATGGGAAGTAGCAGTTAATATGCGCTACATAGTTGCTGCAACCTATATGTTCAGTGCATTGCTGCAGTTTATCGGTCTTGGCCTTATTTATAACCTTGATAAAAAGACCTTGGCAAAGATGAATGCAGATTTAGGCCGCGAAGCAGAATAAATATTAAAATCTAAAAAGTGTCCGGCTGCTTAAATGCGGTCGGACACTTTCTAAAATTAAATGGAGGCAAATATGAGAACAATTTATAACATCAATCGCAAATGGGCATTTACCAAAGAGGCAGATGCAATTCCCGTTGCTGTAAGCGAAAGTTGGGAATTGGTTAACGTACCTCATTCTTGGAATGCTATTGACGGTCAAGACGGCGACAATGACTTTTACCGTGGCACTTGCTACTATGTAAAAGAGCTTGTAAAGGAAGAATTGCCTGTTGCAGACCGCTATTATTTAGAGGTAAGAGGTGCCAATTCCTCTGCCGACGTTTATGTTGACGGCGAGGCAGTTGCACACCACGACGGCGGATATTCTACCTGGCGCGTCGATATTACCGACAAGCTCAGCAAGGACGTTGTGCTTGCAATAGCAGTTGACAACTCTGCTAACGAGCGTGTATATCCCCAAATGGCAGACTTTACCTTCTATGGTGGACTTTACCGCGACGTAAATATTATCTGTGTCAACGAGTCTCATTTTGACCTTGATTATTGCGGCGGCCCCGGAATAAAGGTTACCCCCGAAATCAACGGCAAGGACGCTGCAGTTGAGATAGAGACCTTCCTTACCAACAGCAAAATGGGTCAGACTGTTCGCTACACCATTCTTGATAAAGAGGGCAAAGTTGTTGCCCAAACCGAAAGCGCAGATACCAAGGTAACCCTTAATATTGCCGACGTTCACTTGTGGCACGGCAGAAAAGACCCCTATCTTTACACTGCTAAAGCGGAACTTGTTGAGGACGGCAATGTTCTTGATAATATTTCCACCCGATTTGGTTGCCGCACCTTTAAGATTGACCCCGATAACGGCTTCATCCTTAACGGTGAGGAGTATGCTCTTCGCGGTGTATCACGCCATCAGGACAGATGGGGCGTAGGTAACGCTTTACTTCCTGAGCATCACAAAGAGGATATTGAGCTTATTTATGAACTGGGCGCAACCACAATCCGCCTTGCTCACTATCAGCACGACCAGTATTTCTACGATTTGTGCGACGAGTACGGTCTTGTAATCTGGGCAGAAATTCCCTATATTTCAAAGCATATGACCGACGGCAGAGAGAACACCATCTCTCAGATGAAGGAGCTTATCACCCAAAACTAAAACCACCCCTCAATCGTGGTATGGGGTCTTTCCAACGAAATCAGCATCGGCGGTTCAAGTGAAGATTTGCTTGAAAACCACCGCATCCTTAATGACCTATGTCACGAGATGGATAAAACCCGTCTTACCACCATTGCAGCAGTATCAATGTGCAAAATGGACGACCCCTATTTGCAGATTCCCGATGTAGTATCCTACAATCACTACTTCGGATGGTACGGCGGCGAGACCGATATGAACGGCCCTTGGTTTGACAAATTCCACGCAACCCATCCCACAATTCCCATTGGCTGCTCTGAGTACGGTTGCGAGGCTCTTAATTGGCACACTTCAACCCCAATGCAAGGTGACTATACCGAGGAATATCAGGCATATTACCACGAAGAGCTTATTAAGCAGTTCTTCAGCCGTAAATATATGTGGGCAACACACGTATGGAATATGTTCGACTTTGGCGCCGATGCCCGTAACGAAGGCGGCGAAAACGGACAAAACCACAAGGGACTTGTTACCATTGACCGCAAGTATAAAAAGGACGCCTTCTATGCTTACAAGGCATGGCTTAGTGATGACCCCTTTGTTCACCTTTGCGGCAAGCGCTATATTGATAGGGTAGAGGATGTAACCAAGGTAACTGTTTACTCCAATCTGCCCGAGGTTGAGCTTTTTGCTAACGGCGTATCCCTTGGCAAAAAGACTGCCGAAGACCACTTCTTCTATTTTGACGTTGAGAATGTAGGTGAAACTCACCTTGTAGCCGTTGCAGGCGACTTTAAGGACGAGGGCGACATCCGAAAGGTTGAAACCTTTAACGAGGATTACCGTCTTAAAGAAAAGGGCGCAATCCTTAACTGGTTTGATATTGACGCACCCGAAGGACGTTTGTCACTTAACGACAAGATGAGCGACGTTATATCCACCTTCCGCGGTAAAATGATATTTATGAAGCTTGTTGGCAAGCTTATGGGCGGCAAGAAGGGCGAAAAGAAAAAGGCTGCAGGTTTTGAGGTTACTCCCGAAATGATGTCTATGATGGGTGGCTTTACAGTGCTTCGTCTGTTCACCCTAATGGGCGGTATGATGGACGTTAAGTTCACCAAAGAAGAATTGCTGAAATTAAACGCAAAGCTTAACAAAATCAAAGCCCCCAAGAAAAAGAAATAAATTAATGTTAAAAGAGCTTGTTTCGTAATGAAACGGGCTCTTTTATTTTACTCTTCATTTTTCTCGTTATTTGCTCGGGATTTTTGGTAAGTAACGGATAAGAGGTAATAAGTGCGGTGTGTTGATGGCAGGGACTTAAAATATTATATTTATCGAAGTTTTTTCAGGAATGCAAGTATTACTTGACAATTTTCCAAATAAGTTTTATTGCTTTGAAATTAAAAAATGCTACAATTATAAAAACAAAAAGGAGGTTATGTTAAATGAAAAGAATAATTAGTTTGTTTTTAGTTTTTGTGTTATTGTTTTCTTTATGCAGCCTTGCCGCCTGCGGTGGCGATGAAGGGGCAAAAGGTGCAACATCCTCAAAATCGCAATCTAAAACTTCTTCCTTTGTATCGTCAAAAAATGCAAGTGTTGAAATAGGCTCTTCTGACGTTGGCAATCAGGGCGGTTCTAACGTAAACAGTGATGCTTCATCAAAAAATTCTTCCGACTCTTCACTTAAAGAATTGGCGCTTAAAAACAGTGGCGAAATAACAATTTATGCCGGCCTGCCGGGTAAATTTGCTAATACAAGCAGTTGGTGGGAAGATTTTTATCAATATTATAAAGAGAATTATAACGGCACTGTTAATTTGATTTCGGAAGCTACGTTTAACGATTGGTGCGAATATTTTATAAAAGCTTTTGCATCAAATACTGCTCCGGATTTGATTCAGTTGTATTATAAAAATTGGCCAAGCTTTGCAAATAGAGGAATGGTTTTTTCGATAGAGGAAATGAAAGAAATTGGAATAGCTGGCTTGGATAGTTCTTATTTAACCGATGGTCTTGAACTTGTTGAAGATGAGTTTGCGTATGGCGATAAACACTATGCCTTTGCAATGGAAAGTGTTGAACCTGTAATGATTTTTGTTAATGAAGATTTGTTTAAGAAGTATGGCGTTAAATCACCGTCAACTTATTATAAAGAGGGCAAATGGAATTGGCAAACACTCGAATTGTGTGCAGCTGAAATTTCTAAAGACACCAATTTTGACGGTAAAAACGACGTGTACGGATATACAGGCTGGGATGCAAGCTGGATTGTTACCGCCGCAGGTGGACAAATTATTACTTTAAATAAAGATAAGTCTCTTTCTGTAACGATGGAAAAAGAAAGCACGTGGCAGGGACTTGTTAACTGTAACAAAATTTATAAAAGCAAAAGTGCTTTGTATGAAACGGTATCAACCACCAGTTTTGCAAGTGGAAAAGCGGGTATGAATGCGGGTATGCCAAAAGGAATGTACTCTTATTTGTTTGGTAAAGGAAGCATTAAGAAGGTAAATTTTGAATGGTCGATGGTTCCATATCCGCTTGATGAGCGCACCAATAAATCGGGCGTTCGCCCCGGTGAAGCTTTCGCGTGGGGTGTTTGCAGTCAAAGCAATAATCCGCAGGGCTGTATAAATTTTATGATTGCAGTAAGAGAATATTCAAAAAGCAACCCTCAGCCTGACTCAATAAAATATGAAGAAAAGTTTACAAAATCTCAAATGAAAATGATTGAAAGTTGCAAATCAAAAATAGACAACGCAACCTACCAAGGTGTGAATAATCTTTGGAATGGACAATGGGAGTTTTGGTATAGGCTTAGGGGAACGACGGTTGAGGGTGCAGTAAACTACTACAAACCACTGTTTGAGCAGGTCGTAGAAGAAGAGAAAAAACTTGCTAAATAAAGACAAAACAATATCAAAATCCCGTTCGTTTGAACGGGATTTTTTACTTTTCTCACCAAACCAAGTGTCAGACAGGAGTATATTGACTTTTTTGTGAAAATTTGATATATTAATTGTAAAAGGAGGAACATAAAATGAAAAGAATTATTAGTTTATTGTTGACCGTTGCCTTGCTTTTCTCTTTGTGCGCTCTTGCCTCTTGCGGCAAGGATGAAGAGGCAAAAAGTGCAACCTCCTCAAAATCGCAGTCAAAAAATCCTTCATCAACTGCTTCAAAAAACACAAGCAGTGATGTTAGTTCTGCTAATACAAGTGTTGATGTTAGCAGCTCGGTAAGCTCCGATAAAACAAGCAGTACCGTTAGCAGTAAGGTTAATTCTACCAATACAAGCAGTACTGTTAGCGAACCCACGCCCCCATCAGCTCTTGCACTGCCTGAATATACCAAAAACAGTGGCACAATAAAGATTTACAGCTCACTGATGGGCTACGAAAACAACCAGTGGTGGAACGAGTTTTTGGGTTATTTCAAAGAGCAGTGCAACGGAATAGTGGTGATAAATCATGTTTCGTGGGATGGCTGGGAAAATAAATATATTACCGATTTTGCGGCAGCTAATGCCCCCGACCTTATCTATCTGTTTGAAAAGAATTGGCCTAAGATTGCCAGCAGAGGTATGGTTTATTCTGTCAAAGATTTGAAGAACAAAGGCGTTTTGGGGCTTGATCATCCATATCTTGTTGAAAAACACGACTCTGTCAAGTCTATATTCAATTTAAAGGGTGAAGGCTATTCCTTTGCAACAAAGATGGCAGAGCCTGTTATGATGTTTGTCAACGAAGACTTGTTTAAAAAGTATGGGGTAAAATCTCCCTCCTCATATTATAAAGATGGCACTTGGAATTGGGAAAATTTTGAAAAGTGTTCTAAACAATTGACACGTGATATAAACAATGATGACATTTTTGATATTCACGGTTATTCAGGCTGGGATGCTAATTGGATTGTTACCGCAGCAGGCGGAAGTTTGATTTCTATCCAAAAAGATGGCACCCTTGCAGTTACAATGGATAGCAAAGCGGCTATGCAAGGCTTCAACAATATCCATAACATTTACGACACTTTAAAATGCGCTGTTAATACAACGGGTCAAGAAGAGTTTGCAAAAGGTTATCTTGGAATGACGGCATATATGCCTCGTAATATGTATAACTACTTGTTTGGGCTTAACAAAACCGATAAATTTAACTTCAATTGGTCAATGGTGCCCTTCCCGATAGATACCCGCACTAATAAAACCAATACTTGTTCAGGTAGTGTTTATGCGTGGGCAGTTAATAGCGCAAGCAAAAACCCACAGGGTTGTATCAATTATGTTATCGCATATGAAACCTTTAGCAAAACAAAGCCCAATCCCAAGGATATTCATTTGGAAAATTATTTTTCTGCCGATCAAATGAAAATGATTAATAGTTGTACCCAACAACTTAACATCCCCATTTATCAGGGCGTTGGTACCCTTTGGCATGCACAGTGGGATTTCTGGAACCAACTTAGAAAAGCCAAAGCAACCGTTAATGAAACTGTTGCAAAATTTAAGCCAATGTTTGAGCAACAGGTGGTGCTTGAAAACAGTTTAGCTACTCACTAAAACGAAAATCCCGTTCATCTGAACGGGATTTTTCTTTGCCTCCCTTGCCTAAAGAGAGGTGGCTTTTGCGAAGCAAAAGACGGAGGAATATTCGGTTTATACTTTGTACCAAATCTACCAAAACAAAGCCCCCAAGTGTTCAACACTTGGGGGTTAACTTTATATCTTATTTGCCTTGATGCTTTTCAAGCAAAGCCTTAATTTTGTCAATAGGAGCAAGCAAACCACTGATAGATTCGTCATAGTTAATGGTGTTGATAAGCATAGCAATGTACTTGCTCATATCAACGCGGGTGTACCAAGGCTTCTCAAGAAGCTCGGGCTTAGCGTAAACAAGGTTGGTGGTAAATACCTTGTCAATGTAACCTGCCTCGTAAGCCTTGTCGAAGTTTTCAAAGCCTTCAACAAACAAGCCGAATGAAGCAAATACAAAGATGCGGCGAGCATTACGCTCTTTAAGCTTTTTACCGATATCAAGAACAGAATCGCCTGAAGAAATCATATCATCAACGATAATAACGTCCTTACCTGAAATATCGTTACCAAGGTACTCGTGAGCCTCGATAGGATTACGGCCGTTAACAATGATAGAGTAGTTGCGGCGCTTGTAGAACATACCAAGGTCAAGACCGAGAACAGAAGAGTAATAGATGCAACGGCTCATACCACCCTCGTCAGGAGATACGATAGTAACGTTGTCGTGGTCAATCTTAATGTCAGGAATGGTCTTAATCAAAGATTTAATCATCTGATAGGTGGGGTGAACGTTTTCAAAGCCGTTAAGGGGAATAGCGTTCTGAACGCGAGCGTCGTGAGCGTCAAAGGTGATGATGTTGGTAACACCCATTGCAACAAGCTCTTGCAATGCGCTTGCGCAGTCAAGAGACTCACGGGCTGAACGGCGATGCTGTCTGCCTTCGTAAAGCATAGGCATAACAACGGTGATACGGCGAGCCTTACCGCCCAAAGCGGCAATAACGCGCTTTAAATCTTGAAAATGGTCATCGGGGCTCATAGGTACAATCTGGTCGTACATACGGTATTTGATACCATAGTTGAAAACGTCGCAGATAATAAAAATATCGTGACCGCGAACGCTGGATTTAACCAGACCCTTTGCCTCACCTGAACCAAAACGGGGACAGGTAACGGGAATGTTGTAGGTTTCAATATCGTCGCCGCGCCAAGAGTGGATATAGCTGTCAACCTTTCCAGCAATTTCCTCGCAACCGGGCATGGCAATAATACCAAGCGGTCCTACTGATGAATGTTGTTCTGACATAAAAATCATAGCCCCTTTGTAACAAAATTTTCTATATACTATATTAACACAAAATCCTCAATAAAAAAAGAGTCAAATAATCGTTAATTTTGCCGAAAAAACAGGTGAAATATTGTGGGATTTTTCAAACTGTGCCAAAAGTGACGAAATTCTTATGAAACTTAACAAACTTTTAAGAAGTGTAAGCAAATAAATGTTGATTATTATCGCTTGGTTTGGTATAATCAAATCAAGTATGTGTGGAAGTGTATCCACCGCTGACCTAACAGAAAGGAATGACAAAATTATGGGTGCAAAAGTTGTGTTATTGGCACACACCCCAATGCCTGAAAAAACCGTGGCATCTGCCGCAAAGCTCTGTTACTCCGCTTCTACTATCGAAGGAATTATGGACGGTCTTACCGATGAAAAAGCGGCGTCTTTTGTGGAAATGCTGGCGCAAATCGGCCACGAAAGTCCAATCGAGCACGCCACCTTTACCTTTGGTATCGAAGGTGTTTCTCGCGCCTTGTTGGCACAGATTACCCGTCATCGCATCGCATCCTATTCGGTGCAAAGTCAACGCTACGTAAAGCTTGACCAGTTTGAATACGTGCTTCCTCCCGAAATCGAGGCAAACAGTGAGGCGGCAGAAATTTATCAGCGCAGTATGGAACGGGCTCAGCAGGATTATGACCGTCTTGCCGAAATTCTTACCGCCAAGCACAAGGCAGATTTGATGGCTCAGGGAATGGACGAGCAAAAGGCATTAAAAGCGGCAGAAAAAATCGCTATTGAGGATGCACGCTTTGTGCTTCCTAATGCCTGTGCTACCAAAATGATAGTTACAATGAACGCTCGCAGTCTTTACAATTTCTTTGCTCACCGTTGTTGCAACCGCGCTCAGTGGGAAATTCGTGAGGTTGCCAATCAAATGTTGTCGCTCTGTTTAGAGGTTGCTCCCGATTTGTTCTCAAAGGCAGGCCCACCTTGTGTAAACGGCGCTTGTAAAGAGGGCAAGATGACCTGTGGCAAAGCGGCAGAAGTCCGTGAAAAATTTCTCAAAATGAGGGGTAAGGACTAATGAAGGGCAGAATAATCGTGCTTGAAGGCCTTGACGGAAGCGGCAAGTCAACCCAACTTGAGCTTTTGCGCGCCCGTCTGCAGGGTGACGTTGTTTACGTCAAATTTCCCGCATATGACAGTGATTCAAGCGCCCTTGTCAAGATGTATCTTGCAGGTGAGTTTGGCAGTCAACCGGGTGACGTAAACGCCTATGCCGCATCGGCATTTTATGCCGTTGACCGATTTGCCTCCTTCAAAACCGACTGGGGCAAGGCATATCTTAACGGCGCAACCGTTATTTGTGACCGCTATACCACCTCAAACGCCGTTCATCAAGCATCAAAGCTTGAGGCGGAGGAGCGAGACAATTATCTTGACTGGCTTTATGAGTTTGAGTTTAATCAGCTTGGCATACCAAAGCCCGACGCAGTGGTTTTTCTTGATATGCCTATTGACGTATCACAACGTCTTATGAGCGGTCGTTACGAGGGTGACGAAGGCAAAAAAGACATTCACGAGCGAGACACTGCATATCTTGAGCATTGTCGTGAAGCGGCACTTTATGCCGCCGACCGACTTGGTTGGACTGTGGTGCATTGCAGTGAAAATGGCGAAGTGCGCACCCGTCAGTCTATTGCTGACGAGGTTTATGCCGCCGTAAGCCAAGTGCTGTGATTTGATGTCCCTTTGGGACGGAAAGGAATAAAATGCTATACTGTTTTCTTGCAAGCGGCTTTGAAGAGACTGAGGCTATTGCCACAGTTGATACAATACGCCGCGCTGAAATTGATATTACCACCGTCGGTATCGGCGGCAAATTTATAACAGGCAATCACGGAATCACCGTTGTTGCCGATATTACTGAGGAAAAACTTAATACTGAAGATATGACAGGCATAATTTTGCCCGGCGGAATCCCCGGCACCCTTAACCTTGAAAAAAGCGAAACAGTGCAAAAATGCATCAAAATCGCATCAGAAAAGGGCTTGCTTATCGGTGCAATTTGCGCCGCCCCCTCAATTCTTGGCAATCTTGGATTGCTTGAGGGCAAAAAGGCGGTCTGCTTTGACGGCTACGAGGTCTTTTTGACAGGCGCCGAAGTACCTGAAGACCGTGTAGTCTCTGACGGCAATATTGTTACAGGCAGGGCAGTAGGCACTGCTATTGAGTTTGGCCTTGAAATCGTGCGCCTTATAGCAGGCGACAAAAAATCCATTGCGATAGGAAAATCAATGAAATGTCTAAAATAGATTTGCGAGAGTACAAAGGCTCACTGCGCGCCGATGTAAAGGCGCGCCGCACCGCAATGGACAAGCGCTATAAAGCAAGACTTGACTCGCGCATACGCCAAAGGCTGATTTTTACCTATCAGTACCGCGAATGTGACACCTTGCTTATATACGCTTCAACCGCCATTGAGGTGGATACCTTTGGAATAATCAAACACGCCCTGCAACACGGCAGACGGGTAGCCTTGCCCCGTTGCATAAAGGGTACGCGTGATATGGTTTTTCACTATATCACCGATATAGAGCAGTTAAAACCGGGGTCCTTCGGTGTGCTGGAGCCTACTGAGGATTTACCTCAGTGGCAATTGTCCGACGGCGGCTTGGCAGTTGTGCCTGCTCTGTCACTTGACAGCTTCGGCTACCGACTTGGCTACGGCGGAGGATATTATGACCGCTTCTTGTCCAAATTTACGGGCCAAACAATAGGAATAACCTATTCGGAAAATTATTGCTACCGACTTAATCACGGCAGGTACGACGTGCCACTGGGCGCAGTGCTTACCGATAAGTTCGTACGAAAGATAAATGCAAAAAAGGAGGGCTGAATTATGAGTGATTACCGCAACATTTTCAGCAATGACGGCGAAAGATACGACAAACCCAATCAGCCTAAAAGAAGAACTTTTAACGACAAAGCAGATGCACCTCTCACCCCTGAAGAGATTAACGGCGGTAAGGTAGGCTCTGCTCCCACGCCACCAAGCGCAGATGATTTTGTAATCGGCGGCGGCTTCAAAATCAGCGACGATTATGAATCCCGTATTCGCAGTCGCAAAGAAAAGGCAAGAGAAATGGGCAGACAGGAGCCTGTTTCAGAGCGGGACGTTCATATGGGCAAACTGTCAAAGCAAAACGCCAGAAATAAGCGTAAAAACAAAAAGCACGGCCCTCTGTACACGCTTTTGTGGGCGATTGGAATAATCCTTATATCTGTTCTTGCCGCCTGGATGCTTATTCTTGGCGCAAACGACCTGCTTGGTCTTGTGGGCGATAAGGATTGCGACGTTCAGATTGAAAAGGGAATGAACACCAAGCAAATTGCCTCTGTCCTTAAGGAAGAGGGAGTAATTGATTACCCCTTACTGTTCCGCCTTTACGTTAAGTTTAAGGGTCAGGACAGCAGTCTTAAATACGGCGGCTTTGCTCTTAACGGCTCAATGGGTTACGACGGTATTATTGAGCAACTTCAAAAGAGTAACGAGCGCAAAACCGTTAAGGTTACCATTCCTGACGGTGCAACCGTTCAAGGCATCCGCAAACTGCTTGAAGAAAATAACGTTTGTACCGCCGACAACTTTAATTATGTGTTAAAGCACCTTGAACGCTACGATTTCAAATATGATTTTGTAAAGCGCATCCCTGTTGATAACGTTTACTATTCACTTGAGGGATATTTGTACCCCGATACATATGAGTTCTTTACAATGGTAAAAAATGAGGACGGCACCATAAATTATGGCGAGTCAAATGCCGTTCACGCTATCAACAGAATGATGGGCAACCTTGATGCAAAAATTCAGGAAAAATGCCCCGATTACAAGGATAAAATCAAAAGTCTTAAACGCTACGGAATTGAAGATTTGCACGACGTACTGTCAATGGCATCCATTGTGCAGATGGAGTGTAGCGGCTTTGATGCCGAAATGCCTAAGGTAGCATCGGTATTCTTAAACCGTCTTGTTTGGGAAAATGAGCCTCACTATCTCGGTTCAACCCCCACCTTCTATTATCCCGATAACCGCTACAATACCAATAACTACGCACTTTATGACGAAAACGAAACCCTTATTTCCGAAGCAGGCTATGAGGGCTTACCTCCCGGACCTCAGTGCAGTATGACCATCAGCGCCATACTTGCAGTGCTTGAGCCTGATAAGGATACTTTGGGCGAAAGTTATTACTTTGTAACCGACAAGAATCACAAGTTCTATTATAACCGCACCTTGTCTCAGCACGAAAGCACCATTGCACGACTCAGAAAGCAGGGATTGTGGGCATGATAAACGCACCCGAACTGTTATGTCCCGCAGGTGACCTTGTGCGACTTAAATGCGCTGTGGATTTTGGTGCCGATGCAGTCTATCTTGCAGGGCAGGAGTTTGGTATGCGCACCGCCTCTGCCAACTTCACCCCCGACGAGCTGCGTGAGGGTATTGAGTACGCCCACGCCCACGGGGTAAAGGTGCATATCACCTGCAACATCACCCCTCATAATGATGAGATAGAGCGCATACCCACCTTTGCCAAAATGGCGGCAGATATGGGTGCCGACGCCTTTATCGTTGGTGATTTAGGCTCTATTGAGGCAGTCCGTGAGGCAGTGCCAAATGCAGTTATACACGCATCGGTGCAGTCGGGCGTCACCAACTATCGCACCGCCAATATACTGCACAAAATGGGTGCATCCCGCGTTGTGCTTGCAAGGGAGTTGTCTCTGCAGCAGATAGCACAGATTCGCGCCAACACATCCCCTGAATTAGAACTCGAAAGCTTTGTTCACGGCGCAATGTGTGTGTCCTATTCGGGCAGATGCCTGCTTTCAAGCTATATGACGGGGCGCGATGCCAACCACGGCGACTGCGCTCAGCCTTGCCGCTGGAGTTACTCTCTTATGGAGCAAACCCGCCCGGGCAAGTATTACGATATAACCGAAACCGACAAGGGTACATATATTCTTAACGCCGACGATTTGTGTATGGCAGAGCATATAAAAGACCTTGCCGACGCAGGTGTCACAAGCCTTAAAATAGAGGGCAGAGCCAAATCTCACTATTACGTGGCAGTTACTACAAATGCATATCGCGGTGCCATTGATGCCTATGCAAAGGATAATAATGCGCCTTGTCCACAGTGGGTTGTTGAGGAGCTTAACAAAATCAGCCACCGCACCTATTCCACAGGCTTTTATTACGGCAAGCCCACCGATTCCCAGACCTATGAATCGGCAGGCTATATCCGCGATTATACCGTTGCCGCAGTGGTTGAGGGTTATGAGGACGGTCACATTATCGCGTCCCTTAAAAACAAGTTTGAGCGCGGCGTTATCCTTGACTGCCTGCAACCCTACTGTCCACCCTTTGAGGTTGATACAACCGCTATGACCGATGAAAAGGGCGAGCCCTTAGAGGTTGCAAATAAGCCAACAATGATACTCCGCATACCATATGAAAGAGAAATCCCCCAAGGCTCGTTCTTACGAATGATAGCAGATTAGAAAGGAACAAAATGAACACAATGAACACAGACTCTACCATTGTTAAAGGTAAAAGCAAAAAAGTTTTATTGTAATTATAGCTGCGGGTGCATTGTTGTTATCGGCGCTTATAGTTGCTTTGATTTTTTTAAAACCGGTTGATATAAACAAGAAGGATGCTTGTATATATGTTAAGGAAAGAGCGCTTTATCTCACCGATTTTAAAAACACCGTTGAGTTGAGCAAAGAAATATACGAGAAAAGCGTTAGCTTATCCGATGTAATGAAGCATATAATTGTATCTGAAGATGGTAGTTGTGTTTTTTATCCAAAAAAATACATTAAAAACGGATATGAGCTTTGCGTTAAACAGCTTAATGCTCCTAAAAAATCTGCAGTTGTTGTGGATAAATCTGTCCAATCCTTTGCCATAAATAAAGATGGAACGGTTGTTACATACATAAAAGGCAACAATTTATATCAAAGTGATTTGTCTGTGGTTAAAGAGTTGGCAACCAATGTTACAGAGTTTTATGCATCTGCTGACGGACAGCATATTTTCTATATTGACGGTAAGTTGAATTATATTGACAGCGGCAAAAATAAAAAGACTTTTGACAGTATTGATAAGCTGCTTTACAGCAGTGCAGATTTAAGCCGAGTTATATATATGAACAACGGTAAATTGCAAGAGGTAGCAGATTATAATAACGCAAAAGTATTGGCAGAGAATGTATACGATGGATATATTTACGCAAATGATGAAGAGTGCTATTTTGCAGTTGAAACTGCCTTGACACTTTCGGATTTTATATCCAATTCCGATTCTGCCGATTACCATAATGTTAGAAAGGCGTTAGAAGAGCATCAAAACAGTGGAAACAAATTTGTTAACCGAACAGTTTATAGTTATAACTATAATTCAGACTCTCCCAAAGCGGTGCTGGAATCAAATGTATGTGTCAGTGCTGCAAGTACAGACATAAATGCTACACAGTGGGTAATGTGGGATGATGAAAAAAACTATTTGGTTTTGTATGGCTATGAGGACTATACTCTGCAAAAGACTGATATAGCGCAAATCAACGATGTTGCTGAATTTATTGACCGGATGAGTGCCGATATAGCATCTAAACAAAGTGTGCATCTTGTTAAAAAAGGTAGTCTGTTAAAAATGCAGGATATCACTGCTGATTGTCGATATTATGGCGTTAGCAAGGATGGTAAGTACTTTTATGCCGTCGGTGTTGAAAAGGATATAAAAGGCAATCTTTATAGGTTTGATATTTCATCGGGCGAGTGCGGTCAATCTGAATTATATGATGAGGATGTAGATAGCTATACTTTCCTGGGTGACAAAATTGCTTGTTTTAAAAAGACAGCAGGCCAAGAATATCAGTTGTATGTTAACCAAGAGTTTCTTATTGGCAACTCAGCCTCATACTGCTGCTTGATGAATGATGGAAAAAGCATACTGGGTGCCGCCTACAATACTGAGGATGCTTCCCGTTTGGGATTGGTAATAATGACGGATGATGAAATGACAGTTATTGGCGATTTGAAGAGCAAACCTTATATTCCGTCCATATCCTTTTTCTTAGCGGAGGATGACCGAGTGCTCTGGTCAAGCGATTACGATAAAGCAGCAAACGCATCAACCATTACGCTATACCGCAATGGTGAAAACAAAAAGATTGCCGATGGGGTAGAGGGTGTGCTTTACTTCGATGGTAAACCGACAAAATAACAAAAAAGCAGATGAAACGCCTGTTTCATCTGCTTATATCACAGGGAGACGTTTCTTGGGTTATATATACCAGTCAAAATAGAGGTATGAATATGGAGCAAAAAATTCGTTGTGATTTGAATATGGGTGATAATCTTCGGCGGTTAAGGTTAAATGCCAAGTTGTCGCAAGAAAAGCTGTGCGCTAAATTGCAGTGTTTGGGCTGTGATATCGGCAGGTCAACCTATGCAAAGTATGAAGCAGGCGAGCTTAATATTAAAGCCAGTGTTTTGGTGGCTTTAAAAGATATTTATAATTGCACTTTTGATGAGTTCTTTCTTGGTCTATAAAAAAGCAGATGAAACGTCCTGTTTCATCTGCTTTAAATTTTATTCAGCAAGTTCAAACATTTTTGTGTTGTATACGGCTAAAATCTTGTTCTTACTGCCTATTACCAGATAATAGGTATCACCGACAATAGCGTATGTATAAACTCCTTTATCATTCATAACGTAAAGCTCGGATGAACTGTAATTCTCGCCGTGAATAAAATATTTACCGAATGAATCAAAAATAAGAGTGTAGGGATGATTGAATAATGTAGCAAAAAATGCAGAGCCTGCGTAGACTGCCTTTTCATCTATACCGATAAGAGTATCGGTTACTATTCTGAAGGACTCGCTTTTTACTGTGTCCAAATCTTTGTAAGCATCTATTAAAGAGGCAACACAAATATAGCACCCAAATACCGCAGGAAGAAGCACTATAATTTCCAAAGTCAAAAACATAGCGTTGAACTCTAAAAGAGAGAATAAAAAGACAATAAGCGCAATAAGTAAAATAAGGATTATAGGTAGTACTATAACTATTCTTATTGAACTTGAAAACTGTTTTTGATAATCCTGCTTTATTCTTTCTTTGGTTATAATATCTTTTTTCATTAAGCTCACTCCGTTGGGCTGTCTGTTTGTTCAGTTTCTGTTATTTCAACAGGCTTGTTATCCAAATCGCCGTTAGCCTTTGCCCATAGCAAAATGAACACCGCCGCAAGAGCAAATCCACCCACAAAGAGTATAGCCACCACCGCCAAAAGTGCCAGTGAAAAATCGGCTATGCCCGTAAGAGCAAGATTTATCAAAAACCCAAGTCCCACACCGCCTGCAAGACCAATAAGGATTGCGGCGGTTTTTAATAAGCCTTTCATTTCAGTCCGTCCTTTATCATAGGCACAACCTTGTAAATATCACCGCAACCCATGGTGATAATCAGGTCGCCCTTTTTAGCAATTTTGCAAATGTGCTTTGCAATAGCCTCAAAATCGGGGCAAACCACACTGTTGGGTATTTTTGCCGCCAAATCAGAGGAATAAATATTCCAATCGTTAACCTCGCGGGAGCCCATAATCTCACTAAGCACAGTCAAATCGGCAATTTTCAGTGCCTCTGCAAAATCGTTAAGGAGCATAGCAGTACGGCTGTAAGTGAAAGGCTGAAATACTGCAATAACGCGGTCATATTCCATCTGCTTTGCAGTGGCAAGGGTAACGCTCAGCTCCTTGGGGTGATGAGCGTAATCGTCTGCAATGGTGATGCCACCCTCGTCATATAAAATCTCAAATCGGCGGTGAGCACCCCCAAATGTGAGCAGAGCCGACTGCACCGCCTCATAGCTTGCGCCTGCGTGCAATGCGGCAACTGCGGCGGCAAGGGCGTTAAGCACGTTATGCTTGCCAGGTACACCAAGTCGCACAGAGCAAAGCTTTTCACCCTTTTCGGTAATATCAAAGCAACCGAAAGCACCCTTTTCAAAATGTACGTTTTCGGCTCTGTAACGGCAGTTTTCACCGTAACCAAAGGTGATAACCTCGCTCTTTACATCCCGAGCGGCAATCATTGATTTTTCGTCGTCACCATTAACAATAACTGCTTTACTTGCAGAATTAACAAACTTTGCAAAGGAGCCAATCAAGCGGTCAACCGTCTTGAAATATTCCATATGGTCCTCGTCAATGTTGAGCAACACCGCCACGTCGGGTGACATCTGCAAAAAGGTGTCAACGTATTCACAACTTTCGCAAACAAGCAAATCTGACTCGCCCACACAACAGTTGCTGTGGATTTTAGGCAACACACCGCCAATAACGGCAGATGGGTCAAGCTTTGCATCAAGCAAAATAGAGGTAACCATTGACGAAACGGTGGTTTTGCCGTGAGTACCGCAGACGCCGATAACGTGGTCAAATTTGCGAGTGACTGCACCAAGCAGAACAGAACGCTCAACACAAGGGATACCGCGCTTATTAGCCTCAACCAATTCGGGATTAGCCTTGTTGATTGCGGCAGAATAAACTACAAGCTCTGCATCGCCAATATTCTCTGCGCTGTGACCGATAGTAACGGGCACTCCCAAAGCCTTAACTCTGTCTAAGGTATAAGAGGGGTTGTTGTCAGAGCCGGTAAGAATATATCCTCTGTTATGCAAAAGCTCGGCAAGGGGACTCATACCTGAGCCACCAATACCAATCATATGTATTCTTTTTACACTGTCTATAAGACGGTCGGTATCATTTAAAATTTTCATAAAACCACCAACTTTTAAAATCTTACCTTATATTATAATCTATATTGAAGATAAAATAAACAGTAATTTGCAAAAAAATATTATTTTCTCAAAATATCAAACAAAACACACAGGGCATAGTATGTTAAAGAGGTGTGTGTCTTGAAAAAATCATATAAAAATATATCTGTAATTATTTTGGGCGGTGACCAAAGAATGAGGCACCTTGCTCAAATTTTTGCAAACAAGGGGTTTGAGGTTAAGGATATAAGCGAGGCAGAGAAAATGACTGATTTTAACTGCGATTATCTGATTTTTCCCTTACCTCTTACCCAAGACGGAATTCATCTCAACTGTCAGTGGGATGACAAGCCAAGGTTGGTTGACATAATTAAGGATATACCCTGCAATACCAAAGTGCTTGCAGGATGTGTAAGTGAGCGTGTTGAGGATATATTACAGCAGCAGGGAATAGGGTGGAATGACTATTACGAAAGAGAATCTTTGCTAAAACAAAACGCCTATCTTACTGCAGAGGCAACCTTGCAACTTGTTATGCAAAATTTAAAGCACAAGATAAAAAACACCAAGGTGCTTGTTATTGGCAGTGGCAGATGCGGAGTGAGCACGGCAAAACTGTTCAAAAAAATGGGCGCAAAGGTCACCTTAACGTCCCGCAAATTTAAAGATAAAATTAAAACTCTTTTAATGGGCGTAAAAGCTGAAAAAACGGCAAAATTAAACCAAATAGTCTGTGAATATCAGGTGATAATCAATACGGTGCCTCATCCTGTACTGACCGAAAACGTGCTAAAAAATATACCTGACAATGCATTTGTAGTAGAACTGGCATCCTCTGCCGCAGGGGTAGATTTGAAGGCGGCAGAGAAACTTGGAAAAAACCTGCTTTATGCCCCCTCACTTCCCGGCAGATATTTGCCTTTTTCGGCGGCTGAGGCAATAAGTGATACAATAATTAAAATAATAAGGGAGGATTTTATGTGAAAACTATAAACGTAGGATACGCCTTTTGCGGCTCCTTTTGTACAATGGAAAAATCGGTTGAAATCCTTGAAAACCTTGCAAAAGAGGTTAACATAACACCGATAATGTCACCCATTGCATCAACGGTAAGTACCCGATTCGGCAGTGTGGAAAATTTCAAAGCAAGGATTACCACTGCCACCCAAAAAGAAATAATTACCACCGTCAAGGATGCCGAGCCAATCGGCCCCAAAAAACTTCTTGATGCTCTTGTGATTGCCCCGTGCACAGGCAATACTTTAGCCAAGCTTGCACTTGGCATCACCGATACGTCGGTAACAATGGCGGCAAAAGCCCATTTGCGCAACGGCAAGCCTCTAATAATCGCAGTGGCGACCAACGATGCTCTGTCTGCATCTGCAAAAAACATCGGCGCCCTTATGAATACAAAAAATATTTACTTTGTTCCAATGGCGCAGGATGACGCAAAGGGCAAGCCCACCTCTGTAATAGCCGACTTTGACCGAATAGGCGATACGGTAAAAATGGCGCTTGAAGGCAAACAAATTCAACCGATTTTGCTATGAAGTTTATTAAAATTTATTAAAAAATAGTTAATTTTTGAATATTTTACTTGCTTTGCGGCATAAATTGTTGTAACATTAACTTACAAAGGCAAGGAGGAATGAAAATGTTTGATAAAACTATGACCTTCTCTGTGGGTGACGAGCGCGACCGCGAAATCCGCACAATTCTTAATACTGTATACAACGCTCTTAAGGAAAAGGGCTACAATCCAATCAATCAGATTGTGGGCTATATCCTGTCTGAAGACCCAACCTACATCACCACCAATCAAAACGCCCGTTCGCTTATCCGCAAACTTGACCGCGATGAGCTTTTGCAAGCATTGCTTAAATACTATTTTGAGCAGTAACGTAATCTAACACAAAACCCCGTTGTGATTTCACAACGGGGTTAATTTTATTTAAGGGCAGTAAACAAAGCGTTTTCTTTTTGTAACTGGGTAAACAGCGCCCAATCGGTGCTTTTTATAAATTTTACAGTATCAATATTGGTTTGCTCTAAATCTTTTCTAAATTCGTTAAAGGCCTTGTCAAAATCCTCTTTGCTAACGGACTTTTGCTGACCTGCAATGAAAAATTCAGTTTCACTCTTTTCTTCTTCGTTGCTTGCGTTGCTGCTTGTGGGAGCAGAAGAGAGGCTGCTGCCCACCTTCTGATCGGGATAGTCAATATAAAAGCAGACGTCTTCTTTTATTGTGTCGTTTTTATAGTATATCTTGCTCCAAACCTCTTGAGTGCCCTTTTCAACGCTTTTAACGTAATGGTTAAGATAAAAACTGTTACCTTCCTCATCGGTCCAAAGAGATAACCCCTCGGCACTGTAAGAAACACCGTCGGCACATTTAATCTGACTCATATTGCCCTGCTCATCAAAGCGAAAAGCCACTGTTTCGCAAGCCAACCTGTCGGTTGTACCTAACTGAGCAAGCAATTCTTTGTTGCCGTCAAGGTCGATATCAAAAAACATATATCCCGTGGCGTAAAAGCCTGAAATACCCGTTTCACTCATTTTATCACTGAGAGTCCATTCTGACTCTTTGGCAATAATGGTTTGCACCAACTGATTAAGCTGACTGTCATCCTTTGACTGAGTATCAAGGGTGGGCTTTTTGCTTACCACTGACTGAGCCTTGTCGGGCACAGGATTGTCACCTCGCTGAGCACCGCCTGAATTACAGGCACAAAGGCTGAAGGATAAAACTAAGCCTAAAAGGCAAATTAACAACTTTTTCAACATTTTGCCTCCTGCTTAAAGTTCGAATTCATCGGCAGAAAAGCTCTGCTTTTTGGGGAGCTTCGGCTCACGCTTCAATGGGTCGTAACGGAAATGTCCGCATTTTTCGTCAGGCTCCATAACACCCTTTTTTTCACAAAACACACTTTTGCCGTCTGCAGACACTCTGCCAATTTCACAAAGTGCGCATTTTTTTGTAATTTCGGTATGGGGTTTCATAACAATTCTCCAATCCAGAATAAATACACAACTATTATACCACTTACGCTTATTTTTGCAACACTTTTTCTTTGCAACCCACCGAACACAAAAAGACCGCCGCCATAACAAGCATTGATACGGAAAGGGGAATGGAAAGTTCCGAAATCCAAACCGACTTTTCCCCGATATTAGATAAAACCTGCAATGATTGCGGCAAAGTCTTAATAGCCGCTGAGCATATTACAAAACCCAAAAGAGCATTTACAATCCGCGATATTATCAGTTGCTTAAAGGATATAAGCCCGTGCGATAAAGAGGAAATCTGACACATAACGGAAAATCCGCCAAAGCTCAGTATTCCGCAAATGATTGGCGCCGACAAACCCGATAATGCCGCCCACTTTGTTCCGCAGGTAACCTCAGTAAAGGCAGAAATCCATTCTGCGCCCCATAATTTAAACAGACTATTAACACCTGAAAAAAGCACCACGTAACCGCAAACAGTCAGCATTTGCAGTGCTCCGTCACTTACAGCGCCCACAAAAGCATCGGGTAAGCTTTGTCCTTTGTGATAACGAGCGCTTTTGTTTTTAGACGGCTTTGGGGCAAAACGGGCAAAGCACCACCCCGTAACGATAGCGGCGGCAATATGGGACAGATAGATAATCCACCCCACGTAAATATTTCCAAGCAAGCCCTTGCCAATGGCAATTACTACCATAGCAGGCCCCGCATTAGCGCAAAAGGTAAGCATACGGCTGCTATCCTTGCGGTCCACATACCCTTGAGCGCATAGCATTGCCACCGATGACGCCCCAACGGGATATCCACCTATAAGCGAAAGCAAAACTGTGCCGCCTGCCTCTTTGGGCAATCTGAAAAGAGGAGACATAACCGATTCAAACGGTATTGCCAATAACCGTGCGGCACCCGTTCGGGAAATAAACCCTGCAAGAGCCATAAAGGGAAACAGGGCGGGAATAATTATCTCACCGCACAACTTTAGTCCCTCACCAATGCCTTTTTGTATTTCTTTAGGATAAAGAAAAAGAAGCACCAAAGCGGCAAGCACAATCACCGCAAGCAATAAATTTTTTACGTTTTTTCTCATAATTCACACTCCGAAAAATATAACAGTATGTCCCGAGCATTTTTGCAGTTGAAACCTCATACTCTTAAATACGACGGATGGAGTGATATTATGTCAACCAAAAAGCAAAAAGCCGCATCTGCGGCACGTTTTTTAGACAGAGCGTTAGAATTACCTGTGGGGACGGTTAGCGGCGGAGCAACAGTAATTTTGCATTCGGACCGAGAGGTTATAGTGGACGGATGCCGAGGAGTAATATCCTGCTCGGAAGAAGAAATCAAACTGAATATAGGCAATCGGGGACTGGTTACAAAGGGCAGGGGACTTATGATAAAAAACCTGACAGACCGAGAAATAACAATTGCAGGTTGTATAGCCTCAATAGAGTTTTGTTAAGGGAGTAGGGTAATGCTTTTAATAAAAATCATACGTCTTATATTGGGCTACGTTAAGGTTAATTTGTGGGGTAAATATCCCGAACGGTTTTTGAACGTGTGTGCATCAAGAGGTATAAAGGTGTGGAATACGCGCCGACAGGGAGATAGAATAGAGTTTTGCATTTTTGCCAAGGACTATAAAAAACTGCGGCAATTAAGACTCCGTTGTCCCGTTAATATAAGGCACAAGCGAAAATACGGGCTTCCCTTTGTGGCTAAAAAATACCGATACCGCACAGGTCTTGCGGTGGGTCTTGCCATATATGTTGTAGCCCTTGTGATGATGCCAAAAATCGTGTGGGGCGTTAACGTAAGCGGCAACGAGCGTATTTCTGACAGTGAACTGCAAAGCGCACTGCGAAACATTGGCATATATTCGGGTGCTAAGATTGAGGATATTGACGCCGCCAATATGAGACTGCGCCTTGCACTTCTTTTGCCTGACGTATCCTGGGCGGCAGTTAACGTTGACGGCGCCTTTGTAAACGTAGAAATTCGCGAGGCAGATAATCGCCAAGATACCGACAATACCCCTTGCAACCTTGTGGCAAACTGCGACGGCAGAATAAGCGCAGTCTATGTAAAACAGGGCACTGCCACGGTTAAAGTGGGTGACGGAGTACGCAAAGGAGATTTGCTTGTGTCAGGCACCGAGCAGTACACCTCAGGCATCACAAAATTTAGACACAGTGACGGGCAAATTATAGCCGAAACAGAGCGTACTTTAACCGTCAGCGTGCCGTTAAATCAAGTAAGAAGCAGATGCACCGACAAAATACAAACCCGAAACGTACTGACTGTATTCGACTATGATTTGCCCTTATATATCGGCTCGGTGAATTTTGATTATAGTCTTAAGACGGAAGAAATCCCCATAACAGTTGGAAACACAAAATTGCCTTTAACCATAACCCAAGGTCAGTTTCGCGAGAGAGTGAAAAGCAACTATCGGCTTACCGAAAAAGAGGCAGAAACTAAAGGGCTTGAAACTTTGAAGAAACTTGAAAAGGAAGAATTTGCAGAATTTGAAATACTTAAAAAAGAGGTAAAAACCCAATCTCAAAAGGATAAACTTGTGCTCACTGCCACCTATTTGTGCAAAGGAGATATAGCCCAAAAGGAGTATATTTATATATCGGGCTGATAAAATATAAAAAAATCGCAAAAAAATGCTCTAAATACTTTGAAAAAAGCAACAACATATGTTAGAATGATATTTGTAAAATAGTATCTTTTAGTAGGAGTGAAAAATAACCTGTGTTTGAACAAATTGTAAGCATCGAAAGAATGGAAGAGGCAGTTAACCTTTTTGGAAGCTTTGATGAAAACATCAAACTTATCGAGCGTGAATATTCGGTAACAATGACACTGCGTGGCAGTGAAATAAAAATACAAGGTGAGGCGGAGCAGGTGTCTGCCGCCGCAAGAGTTGTTGCGGCACTGCTTATGCTTGCATCAAAGGGTGAAATATTAGGCGAGCAAAACGTACGCTATGCAATAAGCCTTGTCAGTGAGGGTAAAGAGGATACCTTGGCTCAACTGGCAGGTAACGATTGCATTTGCATTACTGCCAAGGGCAAGCCTATCAAGCCTAAAACCATCGGTCAGAAAAAGTATGTTGAGGCTATCAGAAATAATACCGTTGTTATCGGTGTGGGCCCTGCAGGTACAGGTAAAACCTATCTTGCGGTAGCCCTTGCCGTTGCGGCCTTTAGGGATAAGCAGATAAACCGCATAATTATTACCCGTCCTGCCGTTGAAGCAGGTGAAAAACTTGGCTTTTTGCCGGGCGATTTGCAAAGCAAGGTTGACCCATACCTGCGCCCCTTGTACGATGCGCTGTTTGATATGCTTGGTGCCGAGGCTTTTGCCCGTTATCAAGAGCGCGGCAATATAGAGGTTGCCCCACTTGCATATATGCGCGGCAGAACCTTGGAGGATAGCTTTATAATCCTTGACGAAGCCCAAAACACCACCCCCGAGCAGATGAAGATGTTTCTTACCCGTCTTGGTTTTGGCTCAAAAATTGTGGTAACGGGTGACGTAACACAGATAGACCTGCCCGACGGCAGAAAATCAGGCTTGGTTGAGGCTTGCAACGTGCTTAAAAACGTGGAAGATATTGATATAATCCGTTTTTCAGAAAAGGATGTTGTGCGCCACCAGCTTGTTCAGCGTATAGTTAAGGCGTACGAAAAATATGAAGATGTAAAAAGGAGTAAGGCTGAAAATGGCAAAGGTAAAGGTAATAATAAGTGACCGTCAAAAAGCCGTAGAAATTCCAACAGGCTTGCGCCTTTTGGTGCGAAAGGTGTGCACTGCCGCTCTTAAAGAGCAAGGCTTCCTTCAAGATGCCGAGGTAAACGTAACCTTTGTTGACGATGCTCAAATTCATCAGTACAATCTTGAGTTTCGCAATATTGACCGTTCCACCGACGTGTTAAGCTTCCCCATGGGTGAAGATGGGCAGTGGGATATAAACCCCGAAACCAATATGGCAATGCTTGGTGACATCGTCATATCCCTTGAACACGCCGTTGCACAAGCAAAGGAGTTTGACCACAGCTTTGAGAGAGAGGTAGGTTATCTTACCGTTCATTCAATGATGCATCTTTTAGGCTACGACCACGTAAACGGCGGACTCCAAGCGGACGAAATGCGCTACCACGAAGAGCAGGTTATGGAAATGCTTGCTTTAAGAAGATAAGGTGACAAGAATAATCCAAAACCGCCTCAAAGCGGTATATTTTGGTGCTTTTTGCCTTATTGTGCCTCGTAAGGCACAAAGCATTACTTCGCCCCAATAATTCAAAAATCCCTCAAAATCTCCACGCTTTTAGGTCAGAGATTTTAAAAAACGGATTTTGTTTAAATCAATACAAAAACACAGTGAATACTTTTTGTATTTGCAAGTATTTTAATGAAAGGTTAGCGAAAATCCTATTTTTTAAAACGATTTGGATTACTCGTGTCACCTTAAGGAGTTATTATGAATACAGTTTCTGCATTTATTGCCATTGTTGGCAGACCAAACGTTGGCAAATCATCAATAATGAACCGAATGCTCGGTCAAAAGGTTGCAATCGTGTCAGACAAGCCTCAAACCACTCGCACTCGTATAATGGGTGTGCTTACTCAGGGTGAGTGTCAGCTTGTTTTTGTTGATACTCCGGGACTTCACAAGCCTCGCACCCGACTTGGCGAAAATATGGTCAAGGCGGTTGGTGATTCTGTGGGTGACGTAGATGCTTGCGCTCTTGTAATTGACTGCTCCGATATGCGCAGTGATTTGTCTCCCTCTCCTGCAGAGGCAGAGCTTATTGAGCGCTTTAAAAAAAGCAAAATGCCTGCCGTTCTTGTTATCAATAAGGTGGATTTGCTTGAGGATAAATCCAAGCTTTTGCCCATAATCAGTGCTTATTCTGCCCTTTATGATTTTGCGGCAGTGGTACCCGTTTCAGCCGTTGACGGAAGCGGTGTTAACGACCTTATTAAAGAGTTATCCTCCTTTGCAGAGGAGTCACCTCACTATTTTGCCGACGATGCCCTCACCGACCAGACCGAGCGCACTTTAGCGGCAGAGATTATACGGGAAAAGCTGCTTCGCTTTCTTGATAAAGAGGTGCCTCACGGCATCGCAGTGGGTATTGAGAAATTTGCCGACAGAGTAACAAGCGGCGGTGAAGATATAATCGATATTGAAGCCATAATTTACTGTGAAGCCGAAAGCCACAAGGGTATTATCATCGGCAAAAAAGGCGCCATGCTCAAAAAAGTGTCATCCAAGGCCCGTGAGGATATGGAGCAATTCTTTGAGTGCAAGGTCAATCTGTCCTGCTGGGTTAAGGTAAAAGAGGATTGGCGCAACCGTCAAGGCTTAATCCACAACTTTGGATTGGACTGATTTTCCTTAAATAAACACCACACCCAAGCGTATGCTAATTTGGGGTGGTAAAATGAACAAAAAGCAAGCGTGGGACGTGTTTTACTCTACCGGCTCGGTAGAGGCATATTTGAATTTTGTAAACACACCTGCAGAGGAGTCGTATGAAGATAAACACCGACGGACTGATACTAAAAAGCAGTCAGACAGGGGAACAGGACAGACTGGTAACCATATTAACCCGTGACCTTGGGGTAGTGCGGGCATTTGCTCACGGTGCCGCAAAGGCAAAGGGTCGCAGTGCGTCTGCCACCGAAACTCTGTGCTATTCCACCTTTACTTTAAGCGAAAACAAAGGTACATATTCGGTGTCGGAAGCCACACCCGTTGAACTCTTTTTTGAACTGCGCTCTGATATTGAGCGGGTCAGTCTTGCTCAGTATTTTTGTGAGGTGGCAATGAGCCTTGCCGTTGAGGGCGAGGAATCCTCATCCCTTTTGCGACTTATTTTAAATAGCCTCTATCTTTTGGCAAAAGGGCTTCGCGACCCCCGTTTTATCAAGTCGGTATTTGAGCTCAGAATTATGACCTTAAGCGGCTTTATGCCCGATACCGAGGCCTGCTGTGAATGTGGTGAAACTCAGGCTTCGCGTCCTCTCTTCGATATAAACGGCGGCGTAATCCGTTGCGACGGATGTGGCGGTGGCTTTGCTATCACAAGAGGCGTGCTTGAGGCAATGCGGCACATTTGCACCGCCGAGGAGTCTCGCATATTCTCTTTTGAAATTGGAGAAGAGTCATTGCAAATTTTGTCCGACGTGGCAGAGCGGTATTTGCTCAGTCAATGTGACCGAGGTTTTACTGCACTTGATTTTTATAAAAACTTACCGAGGTAAATGAATGGATAACAAAATGTCAAAGCATCACAGGGTGCTTGAACTTGATAGGGTGCTTGATGCACTTGCAGAGCGCACGGGCAACAGTGACGCGGCAGAGCTTGCTCGCAGCCTAATACCTACCGACAGTCTTTACGAGGCTCAGCGTCTCTTGGACCAAACCGACTGTGCATACATACTGTCTGCACGGTTTGGTTCACCATCCTTTGGGTCAATGACCAACGTAAAGTCCTCACTTCGCAGGGCTCAGGCAGGGGCGTCTCTTTCCCTCAAAGAACTGCTTAATATCGGTGAAAATCTGCGTATATACCGCTCTCTTGTTGAGTGGCGCGGCAGAGCAGGTGAGGGCAATGTGCTTGATGCCCTTTTTGACGGCATCACTCCGCAACGCCGCATTGAAGAAAAATTACTTTCATCCATTATCAGTGAGGATGAGGTTGCTGACGGCGCCTCTGACAAGCTGTCATCAATCCGTCGTAAAATCCGTTCCACCCAAAACGGTGTTCGCGAAAAGCTTGACAAAATAATCCGTTCACCTCAAATGTCAAAATTCTTGCAAGAGCCGGTTGTAACCATACGCTCAGGCAGATTTGTTGTGCCTGTCAAATTAGAGTACCGCTCCAATGTGCCCGGCCTTGTTCACGACACCTCATCATCGGGTGCAACGGTCTTTGTTGAGCCTATGAGTGTGGTTGAAGCCAACAACGAAATCCGCGTTTTGATGAATGAGGAAGAGGCAGAGATAGAGCGCATTATTGCGGAACTTTCCGCCTTGGTAGGTGAAAATGCCGATACCGCCTCAATTTCATACGATTGCGCTCTTGAGCTTTGCCTTATCTTTGCCAAGTCTAATCTTGCCTTTGATATGAAAGCCTCAAAGCCTATCCTTAACGATAAAGGCATTGTCAAGCTTAACAAAGCCCGTCATCCCCTTATAAATCCTCAAAAGGTTGTGCCTATTGATGTCTCTTTGGGTGACACCTTTGACACCCTTATTGTTACAGGTCCAAACACAGGCGGCAAAACGGTAACCCTTAAAACTATCGGACTTCTTACCTTAATGGCTGCTTGCGGACTGATGATTCCTGCAGGGGATAACAGCCATATTGCCGTCTTCAGTTCGGTAATGGCAGATATCGGTGACGAGCAATCTATCGAACAGTCCTTGTCCACCTTTTCATCCCATATGGTCAATTTGGTGGATATTCTTGATAACTGCGGCGAATGTAGTCTTGTTCTTGTTGACGAGCTTGGGGCAGGTACTGATCCAATTGAAGGTGCCGCCTTGGCGCAGGCACTTATTGAGGCTTTGCGTGCAAGAGGATGCCGCGTTGCCGCCACTACTCACTATGCCGAATTAAAGGCGTATGCCATTGATACCGCAGGGGTAGAAAACGCCTGTTGCGAGTTTGACGTGGCAACCTTAAGCCCTACCTACAGATTGCTTATCGGTATGCCCGGTCGCTCTAACGCCTTTGCAATCAGTGAGCGGCTTGGACTTTCTGCCGATATTGTCCGTCGTGCAAAAGGTATGATTTCCGACTCGGATAAAAAGTTTGAGGGTGTTGTCCGCTCTTTAGAGCAGGCTCGCAAAGCCGCCGAGGATGAAAAACGCAAAACAAGTGAACTTCGTCGCGAGCTTGACGAGGCAAGGCGCATCGCCAAGGAAAGTGCCGACAAAGCCATAAAAGAACGGGACCAAATCGTTGAAAGAGCGCAAAAGGACGCTCAGCGCATTATTGACAAGGCGACCCGTACCGCTGACGGTATGATAGCCGAACTTACCGAACTGCGCAAAGCGGCGGCAAAGGGTGGCGAGGCAGATATGCTTGCCAAGGCAAGAGCCGCCGTTAAAAAAGCGGAAAAGAGCCTTGATTCAAGGGAGCAAGAGGAGGACGTTAAGTACGAATTACCCCGTCCTCTTGAAATAGGTGACTACGTTCACGTGGTAGATGCAAATTGCGGCGGTTACGTCTTGCGACTTCCCAATTCATCAGGTACCCTGACCGTTGATATTAACGGAATGAAAATGTCGGTCAACGTGGGCAGAATCCGCCTTGTTGATGCCCCAAAAGCCAAAAAGCCACAAAGCACAGTCCGTCGCACCGTCACTCGCACCAATACGGGCTCAAAAACCGAGATTGACCTGCGAGGCAGAACGGCAGAAGAGGGTATTATGGAGCTTGATCGCTTTATTGACTCGGCAATGCTTAGCGGAATGAACTTTGTTCACTGTATACACGGCAAGGGAACAGGTGTGCTTCGCAAAGCAATTCACGAGCATTTGCGCCGTCATAAGCAGGTACGCTCTTGGCGTCTTGGTGTATACGGCGAGGGTGAAGACGGCGTCACTATAATTGAACTGAAATAACAATACTTATCTACTAAATAACCAATAAAAACGAGGGTGGTTTGTGCATTGCTACAAATTACTCTCTTTTTTCTAAAATTAACAAAATATAGGTTGAATTAAGGGTGGAAAAAATGGTATAATGCCACAACTTTTAAGGGATGAAAGAGGTGCTTTTGTGAGATTTGTAAAGATTATGGCTTTTTTGTCTGCGTTTATAATGCTTTGCTCCTGTTCAACACAGTCGGCAGAGGTTAGCTCCAATAAGTCAAATGCATCAAAAGATGCTTTGTCATCAGGCACAAAATCATCGGTCAGTTCAACCGTTTCTTCTGCTCAAACAAGTGAACCAAGTTCTGCTATGTCCAGCAAAAATTCATCATCAAACAATAGCAGTGCATCCTCAATCAAAAACTCATCAAAGCAAAGCTCTGCTACCTCAAGCAAAGATACGTCGTCAAAATATCCCAACAAGGCAGATTTCAATGCTCCTGCAGGATATGAAAAATACAGCGGCACCCGTGACCCTTTTTATTGGCCTTTTGCCGCAACGTCCATTTGGAATATGCCAATCGGCTCAGGCGCCGTTCTTAAAAAAGCGCCCTTTGTGGCGGAACGTGTTGTTAAAACCGACGTTGAATATGTAATTCAGGTCAAAGAAACCGATCCAATAGTTGAACTTTACACTCCTAATTCTTTTAAGAGTCGTTGGCCCGGCAACCGTTTGCTTGGCACAATGCGAGTACCCTTTGATTTTATCCTTGCCGATGCACAGGGCAATAGTTCACCAAATAATTGTGCCACGTTTATACAACCTGACGGACGCTCGCTTATTCAGTTAGAGCCTTGTTGTCGCGTTGAAAAAGGCAAGCAGATTGTAGGGCACAAGTGCAAGTTTGATATTGATATTTACGGCGCAGGTATACAGGGCACCCACTACGGTAGCGGTCTGTCTGCCTTTGGCGGCTCAATACGGTTGGGTGAATTAACCTCTGACGAACCTATAAAGCATGCCCTTAAGCTTAACGTGTATGCCCATAAATACATATATTTTGACAAATCTACTCAAAAGGGATACGTGTGGCCTGCCGACCGACACGACAGCTATGCCAACAAATCGGACGATAATCGTGCCTATGGCGGCACAATGCCTGAGCTCAGAATGGGCAGTCTGCTCACAATTCCCAAAAACATAACGGCTGAAAGCCTTGGTCTTAAAACCGAGGTGGCAAAAAAGATATTTTATGCCTTGCAAAACTACGGTTGTTATATTGTTGACGACTCTGCTACCGATACGTATGATTGGAGCGTTCAAAGCGGAGTAGCTGAAGAGGTTAAGGCAAAATACGGCTTTGACTTAAGGTCAACAAGAAACCAAAATAACGATTATTATCAGGATTCAATGAAGATGTTCCAAAATCTTTATGTAGTTACCAACAATAGTCCCAATTCAATCGGTGGCGGCGGTACGCCCTGCAAGCCTTTGGCTCCTGATTTTGAATAAGGAAGGTACGCTTATATGAGTAATAAGTTTATAAAAATTATTTGCGCGATTTTATGTGTTGTTATGCTGGTGGCTTGCAATGCCAATACTGCAGGCACAGATGCGTCAAGTGAAAACAGTTCAAAATACGTACCGCCTTGGATGAACTCTGACGTATCATCCGTTAAGTCAAAAGAAGCATCGTCACAATTGCAAATTAACTCGGCAGCTTCTTCTGAAAAATCGTCTGTTAATACGTCAAGCAAGCATTCTTCTGCAGCATCACAAAAGGTATCAAGCCAAAAGACATCGTCTGTCGCTTCTCAGATTCCTACAGTAAATGTTAACGGTATGGAAAAATACAGTGGAACGCGAAATGCGTGGCTTTGGCCTTTTGAGGCAACGTCAATTTGGAATATGCCGATTGGCTCAGGCGCAAAGCTGTCACCTGCAGGCCTAAAGGATGAATATTGGATTGGCGTTGATACCGAATATATGGTAAAAACCAAAAGCAGCGACCCTGTGGTTGAGGTTTACTCTCCATCTTCGTGGGGCAAGCGTTGGCCGGGTGACAAATATCAAGGCAAAATGACCGTTCCATATAATTTTATTCTTGCCGACGCGCAGGGAAACAGTACCCCCAACAACTGTGCCACCTTTTTGATGCCTGACGGCAGAACCCTTAAACAACTTGAGCCCTGTTGCCGCGTTGAAAAAGGCAAGCAGATAGTTGGTTGGCTTTTTAAGGACGTTGACCTTTACGGTGACGGAATCGGCGGCACCCATTACGGTAGCGGACTGTCTGCAATCGGCGGCTCAATCCGTAAAGGCGAGCTTACCTCTAACGAGCCTATCCGTCACGCTCTCAAGCTTAACGTGTGGGGCAAAAAGTACCTTTATTATGACCGAAGCAATCAGAAGGGCTACGTTTGGCCTGCTGACCGACACGACTCCTGTGCACCATCCGGTGATCAGGCATATGGCGGAAGCAATCCCCTGTTGAGAATGGGCACCCTGCTTACAATTCCTAAAAATATAACCGCCGAAAGTCTTGGACTCAAAACTGAGGTTGCGAAAAAAATATTTTATGCGCTCCAAAACTATGGATGCTATATTGTTGATAACTCTGCTTGGAGTTGCTACGATTGGAGTATGGAGGAAGGCGTAGATGCCGAGGTACAGGCAAAATACGGCTATCGTACCTTTGCAAGCACCACTGAAAACAAGAACTATCGTGACGACAATCTGAAAATGATAAAAAGCTTGCACATCGTTACCAACAATAGCCCCAATTCAATCGGTGGTGGCGGTACTCCTTCAAACCCTTGGCTCCTGATTTTGAATAAAATAAAGGAATAACGATTTTTGATTCGCTGTTCCTTTGTAAATTATGTGTTTTGCTTGCGGTATTCAGTCGGGGTTTGACCGGTTTGGTCAAAGAACTGACGGTTATAATTTCGCAATGAATTAAATCCGCACTCAAAAGCAATTTCGGTAATGCTTTTTTGTGTGGTGATTAACATTTTTTTGCTCTCTTGAACGCGCAAGGCGTTTACGTATTGATTAAAAGATACACCTATTGTCTTTTTAAATAATTTTGATATGTAAGCATAATCATAATGAGAATTGGAAACGGCGCTTTTAAGAGTTATGTGTTTTTTATAATTTTCGTTAGCAAAAACGAGTATAGGTGTTATTTTGTCAAAAAGAAATAATTTTGACCTATTTCGGTATTGTCTGTTTTTTTCAAATTCACCGCAAATGCTATATGCAACGGATTTGCAGGTGAAAAGGTTGTCTGTGCTATCAAGTTTAATAGCAGAGAACTTAAACAGATTGTTTTGCGGAACAACTTTGTCCGTGCTATGAAAATCAGGCACTAAAGAGGGCGAAAATATACAAATTGTATGCTTGCCCTTTGTAATTCTCTTGTAAGAATGGGCTTGGTATGGAAATATAAGAACACTGTTGCCTGCAATAAGTGTGTATGTTTGGTCATCTATTGTAACGACCGATTCGCCTTCAATTTGAGAGTACAACTCAAACGAACGGTGAATATGTAACGGGTAGTTAACATTTTGGTTGGAAAAAATATCAAACTCATTTTCTATAAATGTATGAAAACTTTGAAATTGCATTTGATACACTTCCTTATGACTAATTTTGTCTTATATTTTACTATGCAAAACATAGAAAGTCAATATTTATATACTGTACAATAAAATGTATGCTGAATGGGAAGAAAGGATAGTTTGAGTAGAAAAACTGTTTTATGCTCTTCAGGATTACGGATGCTATATTGTTGATTACTCCGTATGGAGTTGCTACGATTGTATGGTGGATGGGGGTAGCATGGCTCCCGATTTTGAATAATGAAAGGATGTTTATATGAGTAACAAGTATATAAAAATAGTTTGCGCACTTTTGTGTGTGATTGTTTTGGTGGCTTGCAATGCCAACACTGCAGGCACAGATGCATCAAGTGAAAACAGTTCAACCTACCTGCCGCCTTGGTTGCGTTCGGATGTTTCATCTGTAAAATCAAAAGAACCATCATCACAGACCAACTCAAAAGGTTCTTCTGAAAAATCATCAGATAATGCATCAAGCAAGAATTCTGCAGCATCGCAAAAGACGTCAAGCAAAACACCTTCTGCCGCTTCTCAAATTCCTACAATAAACGTTAACGGTTTTGAAAAATATAGTGGCACTCGCGACCCGTGGTTGTGGCCCTTTGCGGCAACGTCCATTTGGAATATGCCAATCGGCTCAGACGCAAAACTTCAAAAAGCCAATTTTAAAGAGGAATACTGCATATCTATCGACGATGAATATCTGGTAAAGGTTCCCGAGGGCTCACCAACGGTTGACGTTTATGCGCCGTCGGGTTGGCAGACTCGTTGGCCGGGTAACAGAAAACTTGGCACAATGCAAGTGCCTGCTAACTTTTATCTTGCCGACGCAAGACAGGGAAGCACCCCCAACAACTGCGCCGCATTTTTGATGCCTGATGGCAGAACAATCCGTCAGCTTGAGCCTTGTTGCCGATTAGAGACAGGCAATGCCCGTATAGTAGGCTATCTGCACGATGAAGATCAGGATATTTTCGGCGAGGGAATAAAAGGAACCCACTACGGAAGCGGACTTTCTGCAATCGGCGGCTCAATCCGTAAAGGCGAGCTTACCTCTGACGAGCCTATAAAACACGCGCTTAAGCTTAACGTTTATGCAAAAAATTATCTTTATTATGACCGAAGTGCCAAACAGGGCTATATTTGGCCTGCTGACCGTCACGACAGCTATGCCGCATCGGGCGGAAATGCCTACGGCGGTTCTAACCCCAATTTGAGAATGGGTACTTTGCTTACTATCCCCAAAAATATAACTGCCGAAAGCCTTGAAATTACAACTCAGGTTGGCAAAAAGCTCTTTTACGCTTTGCAAAATTACGGTTGCTATATCGCCGATGACTCGGCGTGGAGCTGCTATGCATGGAGTGCCGAGGATGGTGTAAGAGACGAGGTGCAGGCAAAATACGGCATAAACCTTAACACAAATAGAAATAGCAACGATAATTATTATAGAGATTCTATGAAGCTTATCCAAAATCTTCATATAGTCACCAACAATAGCCCCACAACCATTGGTGGCGGCGGAACGCCTTGCAAGCCCTTGGCTCCCGATTTTAAGTGATCAAAACATCATAAACCAGGAGATTTATTATGAAGAAAATAATAGCATTTGTCACAACGTTGGTACTGCTTATTGTGGGATTGCCCGTAGTTTCTTTTGCAGAAAACGCTGAATTTGAAACACTGCTTTCTATTAACAGTTCAGAATTTGTTGAATCCGATTGGACGGGTACAGACGGGGCCCCCTATTATGATGGCTACGGTTTATCAACAGTGCGCGGCAACAATATGAACTATAATATTGTTACCTACAAAAATAAGTATAATTTAGCAAGAGGTTTTGAACTAACTTACGCTGCACAGGGCAGAAAAAGTTATAACAACATCTATGACGGCTCTTATTATGTAGGTGTAAAAATCGGCAATATTACCGTTGCTATGGAAAAATACGTTACACCTGTGATTTTGGTTAACGATACTGTAAAGGTAAAGGGTAGCGCTCTTATTTCATACTCATCCAACGCCGATGTCGCTAATTGGCTTAAAGATGATAAAACAGGTGAGTCCTCATTTAGCAATATTAAATACACCGTTAAATATGATGCAAGAACAAAGACTCTCACCTATGAAAAATATCACGATGATGCAAAGGCGTTTAGCATTACCTATACGGATACCGATGGTTTGATTGACGTGTCAAACGCAAATATCGCCTTTTACCATAACAACAGTTGGGGCTTTAACTGCACTTACAAAAGCCTCAGTCTCGCTGTTTCGTCAGGCATACCCGACACTACCGAAATGCCGGGCGGTGCTTGCGGTGACAGTGCAAAGTGGGCGTTTGACGATTTAACAGGCACCCTTTATATTTATGGCAGCGGTGCAACTTATAATTATACAAACGTAGGAAACATTCCACCATGGCGTGATTATCGCACTGCTATAACCGAGGTTGTAGTAGGCGATGATATTACCTATCTTGGCAACCGTTCCTTCAGAGGCCTTAATTATGTTACCTCCGCAAAGCTCGGTAAGAAGGTAAATAGTATTGGTTATGAACTGTTTTATGCATGTAACCGCCTTGAAACTGTGCAACTTAATGAGGGACTTACCATGCTTGGATCACTTACCTTTTACAATTGCACGGCGTTAAAACAGGTAACTATACCCTCAACTGTAACCGATATTCAAAATCGTGCATTTAAAGGCAGCGGACTGACCTCTGTGACAGTTCCTGATACTGTCAAAAAGACGGGATACGAGGTCTTTATGAATTGTGCAAACCTCGTTTCCGTTGATTATACCGAGGGTGTTAGTATGCTTAACCCCTGCACCTTTATGAACTGCACTTCTCTTAAAAAGTTTGATTTTACCGACAATATGTGCAGAATCCGTTCCAACGCATTTAACGGCTGCACTGCTCTTGAAAGGATAACCTTTGAAAACGATGAGATGATGTGGGGCTCCTCTGATAAGTCAGAGGCAAAAATAGCCTCCAACGCCTTTGAGGGATGCTCGGCATCGCTTAAACTTGTTGCAACCAAGGGCGGCCATGTGGAACTCTATTCGGCAAACCGTGGATTTACCTTTGTTGATAAGGATGATAACGGCATTATAACCGATGGCAATTATCAAAAGTACAGCGGCACCCGTGACCCGTGGTTGTGGCCTTTTGCGGCAACGTCTATTTGGAATATGCCAATCGGTTCCGGTGCAGTGCTTCAAAAGGCTAACTTCCAAATTTCATATAACGTTTCCACTGACAACGAGTATCACGTAATAGTACCTGCCGGCTCACCTACGGTTGACGTTTACTCTCCGTCAAGTTGGCAAACTCGTTGGCCGGGTAACAGAAAGGTTGGCACAATGCAGGTGCCTGCTGATTTTTATCTTGCCGATGCAAGCGGAAACAGCACACCTAACAACTGCGCCGCTTTCTTGATGCCTGACGGCAGAACAATCCGCCAATTAGAGCCTTGTTGCCGTCTTGAAACAGGCAATGCCCGAATAGTCGGATACCTACACAGTGAAGACCAGGATATTTACGGCGAAGGTATAAAAGGCACCCACTACGGTAGCGGACTTTCTGCTATCGGCGGCTCAATCCGAAAGGGCGAGTTAACGTCTAACGAGCCTATACGTCACGCTCTTAAGCTTAACGTTTATGCAAATAAATATTTGTATTATGACAACAATGCAAATCAGGGCTATATTTGGCCTGCTGACCGCCACGACAGTTATGCTGCAGACAGATACGGCGGTACTAATCCTAATTTAAGAATGGGCAGCTTGCTTACAATCCCGCAAGACGTTACTGCAGAAAGTTTAGGTATTAAGACGGAGGTTGGCAAAAAACTCTTTTATGCCCTGCAAAATTACGGTTGCTATATCGCAGATGATACGGCATGGGATTCTTACGCCTTCAGCACCGAGTCAGGCGTAAGGGAAGAGGTAGAGGCAAAATACGGCATAAACCTTAACACAAACAAAAACAGAAACGATGATTATTATAGAGATTCTATGAAGCTTATCCAAAATCTTTATATAGTCACCAACAATAGCCCCGATTCAATCGGTGGCGGTGGAACACCTTGCAAGCCCTTGGCTCCTGATTTTGAGTAAAAACAACACAGCATATAAAAAAGAGAAGATTCGTTTTTTCGAATCTTCTCTTTTAATATTTTTGAGTTTTTTGTTTTACAGTAAATTTTCATCATATTGAGCGCGCGCGCCGCCAATGAATTTTGGCCTTGTACGAGCGGCGGCAAGGCTTGCCTCACCGATTTTTTTAATCTCAAGCCTGAGGGGAACGGCAACCTTTTTAAGATGCATGCCTATAAGGGTACCGCCTATGTCAAGACCGGCGTCTGCCTTGATTTCTTCCACTGCAACAGGATGCTCAAAAGCGGCATAAGCGGCGGTAGCAAAGGAGCCGCCTGCCTTGGGTTGAGGCACAACGTTAACAATGTCACACCCTTTTACAGCCTCGGCTTCAACAATAACAGCACGGTTAAGATGCTCACAGCACTGTGCCGCAAGATAGATACCCTTACCGTTAAGAACTTCATAAATGCCGTCAAACAGCTCTTTGGCAACCTGTGGCTGAGAATCGGTGCCGATTTTACTGCCCACAACCTCACTGGTTGAGCAACCTACAATAACAAGGTCGCCCTTGTTGAGCTTTGCCGCCTCAACAAGCTGAAATGCGGCAAGAGAAGCCTGTTCCTTAACAGTCATAGTAAAACCTCACTTTAATTTTTTAAGCACGTGGGTGCTGTCAATGATTTGAGCAAGAATTATAGCGGCAACAACACCAACACCGCCTTGCACAAGGTTGTTGGGAATTTCTACTGCAGAGCCTGCCCAACCGTAACCCATAACTGTGGCGGAGTAGATAAAATATCCAATAGCCATAAAGACTTCAGCAACAATGCCGCCCAAAAGACGAAGTGCAAATTTAATACCGCCGTCTTTTTGAGAAATTTTTAAAACAGAGGTTGCAATCAGTGCAACAAGCATCTTTATTATAAGTGTTGCCGGCGCATAAATCAAGTATCCGCCTAAAATATCGGTTAGCATAGAGCCTATGCCTGCCGCCAAAACACCGTATGGGCCAAGATACCAACCCGAAAGCAAAACGAAACAGTCGCCAAAGTGAATATAGCCTTGAGTCAAAGAGGGGATACCGATAGGCAACATAGTGAAAATACAGGTCAGAGCCGCAAAAAGAGCCGACATTATTAACTTAATGATGTTTGGCTTTTTCATATAATATCTCCTATTAACAACTCCCGACAGGGTAACTGTCGGGAGCGTTTGTTTAAATATCAAACTGCAAAAGGATTAGTAAGCAACACCTTGAGCAATCATAGCCTGAGCAACCTTTTCGAAGCCTGCAATGTTAGCGCCTGCAACAAGGTCGCCATCCATACCGTACTTCTTAGCTGCATCGTAAGAGTTCTTGTAAATGTTAGCCATGATCTGATAAAGCTTAGCATCAACTTCTTCAGCAGTCCAGCTGTATCTCATAGAGTTCTGGCTCATTTCAAGACCTGATACTGCAACGCCGCCGGCATTAACTGCCTTAGAAGGAGCAATAACACACTTGTTCTCTTTAAGATAGGTCATAGCCTCAGCAGTGGTGGGCATATTAGCAACCTCAACGTAGTACTTAACGCCGTTAGCAACGATGTTCTTAGCATCATCAATGCCAACCTCGTTTTGAGTAGCGCAAGGCATAACAATGTCAACCTTCTGCTCCCAAGGTCTCTTACCTGCAAAGAAGGGAACACCGAACTTGTCAGCGTAATCCTGAACCTTGTCGCGACCTGAAGCGCGCATTTCAAGCATAAAGTTAATCTTTTCTTCGGTGCAGATGCCGTCAGCATCATAGATGTAGCCGTCGGGACCTGAAATGGTAACTACCTTACCGCCAAGCTCGCAAACCTTCTTAACAGTACCCCAAGCAACGTTACCGAAACCTGAAACTGCAACGGTTTTGCCCTTAATGTCTTCACCGAAAGACTTAAGCATCTCAACAACGTAGTAAACTGCGCCGAAACCGGTTGCTTCGGGACGGATAAGAGAGCCGCCGAAAGCAAGACCCTTACCGGTAAGAACACCGGTAAACTCGTTGCGGAGTCTCTTGTACTGACCGTACAAATAGCCAACCTCACGTGCACCAACGCCGATGTCACCTGCGGGAACGTCGGTATCAGCACCGATGTGCTTTGCAAGCTCGGTCATAAATGACTGGCAGATAC